>PLXD01000232.1 GCA_003151295.1 Chitinophagaceae bacterium
TCCTGGTATTTAGGTAAGGCAATAAACCCTTTATTAATCTGAGTACTTGAATTAAACTCAACTAAATAACCTCTTTTATCCTTTGTTCCTTTTTTGGTAGAAATGATGATCGCACCGTTCTTTCCCTGGAAACCATACAATGCGGCTGCATTGGGCCCTTTCAATACGGTGAATGTTTCAATATCATCCGGGTTGATATTATAGGTATCAGAACTGATAGCAACACCATCTACCACAAACATAGGGCGATCGTTGGCATCGTTCTCCCCACGCATAATCACATCCGGGGCATGACCGATTTCCTGGTTGATGTTTATTGCAAGCCCGGCTGAATTTCCTTTCAGGGAGTTAATAGGATCTGCCTCCCTGGCTTGTGTGAGCGTTGAAGCGTCAATAGTCTGAACTGCAAAACCCAGTTTCTTGGATTCTTTCCTGATACCTGTAGCGGTTACCACTACTTCGTTCAGACTTTTTGAATTGGTCACCACATTTACGGTAACATTTGTTTCATTGTTAATAGTATATTCCTGCCTGTTAATATCAATACCCGTGATCACTAACACGTCACCAGATTTTGCGTTGATGGAAAAGGTTCCGTCAATGTTGGTAGAAGTACCTATCCTGTAGCCTTTTAGGACGATCGTAGCCCCGGGAATCGGAGACTGGTCTATACTCGACAGTACGCGTCCGGTTATGACTTTTTGAGCAAGGGAAATGAGTGGAAATAAAAAAAATGCCATCAAGACACCCATTAGAAGGGTATTTTTCTTACTCATAATACAGTAGGTTTTAGCTATTAATAACTTTGAATTTCAGTTCGGCAAAATTATCCGGGCAATGTGAAGGGAAGGTTAGCCCAGTCTTAACAAAATATTAAATGTTAAGAAAAATAATCTGCCGCAAGTGCAACCATTTAGTCTACTTTAAGAAATCAATCAGAGAACAGGAAGGAACAGACCGAAACAGGCCGGATCAGGCCGAAACAATCTCAGAAAACGTGCCGGAGCGATCCCAGGAAATTAATGGTTTAGAAACGCGGACAGCGATGCGATATGATCGGTATTAATATAGTCCACTTTTAGACTCTCGAATTGTTTCCATGCGTTGATAGAATCGGGGGCGTCCCAGAACCGGACGGGTTTTCCCCATTTGTGGGCCTTGAGGACGGCCGCCTGCAGGACGGCCCGATCTTTCGCGGGGAGCTTGCCCTTACCCTTCCACCGGCTGTACTGCTCGAAATCATCGCTCAGCATGATAATCTTGTCGAGGGCAGCCTTGTCGTAATCCCGGAAGAGCTCACCGTCGAATTGTATGAAGTCGGGATAGCCCGGAAACAGAACGGGATCGGGCCTGTTCCCGGTGATGGCAAATTTCAGGGAAGGGCAATTCGCCAACTCCGGGTATTTACGGAGGGTCTCCACCAGCTTATCGAGGGTATGGATAGAATCTGTCTTGATATCGATCAGCAGTTGTAATGAGCGGGTACTATCCGCATATAGATGACCGCCATTTCTCCGCAGGCAATGGAGGATAGGCTCCAGATATAGTTTCTCGAGGGTGAGCTGGGGTTGTAACTCCTTTTCTTCATGGGCCACCAGCAACTGCCCGTCCACCAGGAAAATATCGGCTTCGATAGAACCGAAGGCCTCTTTATAGGCCAGCCAGAAAGGAGTGGATTGCTCATAATCATTGTGTGAATGGGCGTTGCTCACGGAATACTGCAAGGGCTGGGCGAAAGCGGGTGTGCACGCCACGGCCAGGAGCGACAGGCAGGAATAAACGAATAATTTAAACATATCTGCAAAATTACTATGGCGATCCTTGTCATTGGTTATCAGGCAAATTAAGGAATTATTATGTAAGTCGCATAATCAGGTAATATTCCGTTCACAATTAGCTTACAATTTCTTAACTCCTTCTTAAACATACAGTAATACCTAATTAAGAACTTTGGAAAACCACCAAAAGAATGGAAAAACGTCCAGTCGATGTAGTTGTTATTTCCGATGTACATCTCGGAACCTATGGATGCAGGGCCAAGGAATTGGTCAATTATCTCAAGAGCATCACGCCGAATATTCTGATTTTGAACGGGGATATTATCGACGGGTGGCAATTCACCAAACGTTATTTCCCCGTCGCTCATATGATGGTCATCAAGGAGATCATACAATTCATCACCAATGGCACGCGGGTCTTTTATATTACCGGAAACCACGATGAAATGATGCGCCGCTATTCCGATATCCAGGTCGGAAACTTCACCCTGACCGATAAACTGGTATTAGAGATCGACAATAAGATGACATGGATCTTCCACGGGGACGTCTTCGATAATACCACGAAAGGCAGCGCCAAAGTCCTGGCCAAGCTGGGAAGCAGCGGTTATAGCCTGCTGATCCGTTTCAACCGTTTCATCAATTTCATCCTGAAATCCCTGGGCCGTGAAAGAGTTTCTATTTCGAAGCGGGTGATGGCCGGGGTGAACAAGGCTGTCAGCAAGATAAACGACTTTGAGATGATTGCGGCCGAACTGGCCATCGAAAAGAAATATGACTATGTGATCTGCGGTCATATTCATCAGCCCCAGAAGAAAGTGGTCGAGACCAAGGACGGAAAGGTCATCTACCTGAATTCCGGCGATTGGGTGGAACATCTGACGGCCCTGGAATACCAGCAGAACGAATGGACCATTTTCGAATACGATGAAAAGAATTTTCCGGTCACCCAGACGGTGGAGATGAAGTCTCCCATCAGCGTGATCACGGATGAGATCAGTTTCTATATTAATTCCCTGGCGGCTATTTAGTGAGGGCTATTAAATGAAGGCTATTAAGGTTGCGGTTTCGGTTAAATGAATAATCAAAACATTTACAGATGAAAATATTTTATGCGGTACAGGCGACGGGGAATGGTCATATCAGCAGGGCCATGGAGATCCTTCCCTTTCTGGAACGTTATGGACAGGTGGACATCTTCCTGAGCGGCGCCAATAGTACACTGGACCTGGATGCTACCGTAAAATACCGCAGCAAGGGATTATGGCGTCACTATAAGGACAAAGGCGGCCTGGATTACCCGCAGATCGTCCGCAACATCGCCCCGCTCCGCATAACCAAAGAGGTCCGGGACCTGCCGGTTGAAAAATACGACCTGGTCCTGAATGATTTCGAATGTCTGACCTCCCTGGCTTGTGCCTATAAAAAGGTCCCTTCCGTCAATTTCGGTCACCAGGCCAGCTTCTTTTCCCCCAAAACCCCCAGACCCGCCAAAAAAGAATGGATGGGGGAATGGATATTACGCCACTATGCCCCGGCCAGCCAGTATATCGGCTTGCATTTCAAATCTTACGACGATTTTATATTACCGCCCGTGATCAAACGCGAGATCCTGCAGGCCGACCCTTCCGATCGGGGAACTATCACGGTCTATCTCCCCTCATTCAGCGATGCCACCCTCTTGCATCATCTCAGCCCGCTCAGGGATTTCCAGTTCCAGGTATTCTCCAAGGAAGTGAGCAAGCCAGAACGCCAGGGCAATATCCTGTTCATTCCCGTCAGCAAGAGTGGTTTCAATAAGAGCCTGATCAATTGCCAGGCCATCATTACCGGCGCCGGTTTTGAAACGCCTGCAGAAGCCCTGTACCTGGGTAAAAAGCTGATGGTGATACCCATCAAAGGCCAATATGAGCAGTCCTGCAATGCCGCCGCCCTGGAAAAAATGGGCGTGACACGTGTCGACACGCTGGATGCCGGTTTCCATTCCCTTTTCTACCACTGGATGGCCAACCGGAAAAAGATCGTTCTGTCGCTGGACCATTCCACGGAGTCCATCATCAGTTTCCTGATGCACAATTGCTCCGGAAAGAAAAAAAATGCATTGGATATGCTCTATCCCGAGTTCGTGTTTAATTAGGGGGTCAAATCGAACGGGAAGCCCGGACTGAACGGCAATAAAAAAAGCCACCGTCATAGAAATGAAGTGGCTGCTGCATGAGAAAATTCTACTCTACATATATAAAAACTTCGGGTTTGTAATCTTTTTCTTAATCGTTATATCCAATGCAAATATAGACGTCCGGTATTAAGAGGATCTTACTGAATCGTTATGGTAATATTATGAAAAAGCCGCCCTGAAATAAATCAGCACGGCTTTCGGGAGGTCGTTGTATGGTTGTTTCTCAGGAATGCTTGCTCTTATGTTTCAGCACCTTCGCTTCCAGGTAGAAGATGATCTCTTCGGCGATATTCTTCGACTGGTCGCCTACCCTTTCCAGCTTCCTGATAATAGAAAGGATCCACAAGGCCTGGTCGAGATCTTCCGGATGATCTTTCAGGTATTTTTCAAGGCTTTTGTTGGCATTCACATTGATATTATCCAGGAACTCATCTTTCTTGAACACGCTCCGCGCCAGGATGGTATCCTCGTTTTCAAAAGCCGTCTGGGTATCCTGCAGGATCTTCACCGATTCTTCATACATATCCGTGGTATGGGTGGCTTTCAGCAGTCCCTCCTTGAAAGGGCCCTCTGCGCTGATGATATATTTAGCGATCCCTTCTGCGATGTCGCCTATCCTTTCCAGGTTGGAGTTGATCTTCAATACTGCGAGCAGGAATCGAAGGTCAATGGCTACGGGGCAGAACAGTGCGAAAATATTCTCGCAGTCCCGGTCTATTTTCAATTCGGTGCCATTCACCCTCTTCTCCTTGGATGCGACTTCACGCGCCAGGTCCTTGTCAAAATTCATGAAAGCCAGCCTGGCATTGTTCATTTGTGAAGTCACCAGGGTCCACATGTTATTGACTTCGGTCTTCAGAAGTTGTAATTCGGTTTCAATTTGTGCCATATTTTTCTGATATATTATATTTCTAACTGAAGCGACCTGTAATATAATTTTGAGTACGGTTGTCCTTTGGATTGGTGAACATCGTTTTCGTCTCGTCGTATTCCACCAATTCACCCATATAAAAGAAGGCCGTCCGGTCGCTGATCCTGGCAGCCTGCTGCATATTATGCGTAACGATGATCAGCGTATAGTTCGTCTTCAACTCATGGAATAATTCCTCCACGGTGGACGTTGAGATAGGGTCTAATGCCGAGGTCGGCTCATCGAAAAGCAATACTTCCGGCTCCATGGCTACCGCCCTTGCGATACAAAGCCTTTGTTGCTGGCCCCCGGAAAGAAAGGAACCTTTTTTAGTCAATGCATCCTTTACTTCGTTCCAGAGCGCCACCCTGGTCAGCGAATGCTCCACGATCCTGTCCTTTTCCGCTTTCGGTAATCTTATTCCATTTAATTTATACCCTGCAATCACGTTATCGTAAATGCTCAGATTCGGAAAAGGGTTGGGCCGCTGGAATACCATCCCTATCTTCTGCCGGACAAAGATCGGATGCATCGAATAAATATTCTCGTTATTGAGCATCATCGTTCCTTTGGAGGTGGCACCCGGGATAAGCTCATGCATCCGGTTGATACAACGAAGATAAGTAGTCTTGCCGCATCCGGAAGGACCCATAACAGCTACCACGTGATTCTTGGGAATTTCAATGCTAACGTTCTTTACGACATGATTACTACCGAAATAAGCGTTAAAATCCTTGCTGCGGATGACCGGACTTTTTATAGTTGTACTTTCCATTTTCTTGTAATCAGCTTTGTAAAAATATTTAGTAGTAACACCCAGACCAGCAATATCATTGAGGCGCCCCATGCAAGGTCATGCCAGTCATTATAGGGGCTGGTGGCGTAATTGAAGATCAGCAAAGGCAAACTCTGCATGGGTTTGGTAATATTGGTCGACAGATAAGGATTACCGAATGCGGTGAACAACAGCGGAGCCGTCTCGCCTGCGATCCTCGAAACGGCCAGCATGACACCCGACATGATCCCACTGATACCGCAGGGAATGATCACTTTGAAGATCACCCGATGAAAAGGCATTCCCAATGCAAAAGCAGCCTCCTTGAGGGAGTCGGGCAGCAATTTGAGCGTTTCCTCCGTGGAACGGACAACGATAGGTAGCATCATAATGGCCAGGGCCACGCTGCCGGATAAGGCCGAAAACCCTCTCAGCGGTTTTACCAGCCAGAAATAAGCGACGATGCCGATGACGATAGAAGGCACCCCCTGCAAAATATCTATTGACAAACGGCTCCAGTAAGCCAGTTTACTCTTCTTATTTTCACTCAGGTAGACACCCCCGAGGATACCCAGGGGGACGGCAATCAGCGCCGCGACTGCAATAATGATCATACTGCCGAGCAGGGCATTGGCGATGCCACTNNAATGCCAGTTGATCTTGGTGATCCCCGCCTTAATGATATAGAAAAGAATGGCGATAAGCGGTAACACGCACGCAACAGAAAACAGCACGATCAATGCCTGAAAGCCGATGCTCTTCCCAATTCTGTATTTTACATTGCCGATTTGCATTTGTTAATTTTATCTTTTTTATTTGCAGCGACTTTATTAGCAGCAACCGGATTTTATTCATTGGTAAAGCGATCGATAATCTTCTTACCGATCAGGTTGATGACGACGGTCACCAGGAACAATACCAGCCCCAGCTCGATCAGCGCGGACAGGTATACCGGTTTATCTGCTTCCGTAAATTCATTGGCGATGACACTGGCCATCGTATTACCGGGAGCAAATATATTCCTGGGAATGAGGCTCGTATTGCCTATCACCATGGTAACGGCCATGGTCTCTCCCAGGGCACGGCCAAGCGATAAGAGAACACCTGCAAACAAACCGGATTTTGTATAGGGAAGTACGACACTGCGGATCACTTCCCAACGGGTAGCTCCCAGGGAATAGGCGCCCTCTTTCAGCTGAGAAGGAACCATCTGGATCATCGATCTGCCGAGGGAAGCGGCATAAGGAATGATCATGACGGCCAGGATCAGCGAGGAACTAAAGATACCCACCCCGACCGGCTCCACACCGATATGGGTTTCAAAATTACGCACGATGGGCACCAGCACAGCCAATCCCCAGAAGCCATAGATCACGGATGGAACGGCTGCGATCAATTCAACGGTGTTTTTGAGCAGGTTGGGGAACCATCCTTTAGGGTAATATTCACCCAAAAAAATAGCCACGGAGATCGAAAAGGCAATCGAGATGATCAAAGCTAAAAAAGAAGTGAGCAGGGTGCCCAATAAAAAAGGCCACGCTCCATAAATATCCTGGACAGGATCCCAGACCTTTCCCCAAAGATATTTCAGGCCCAGCGATTTGATGGAAGGCAGCGATTGTATGACAAGCGTCAGCAGGATACCCAGGACCAGGATTACCATGATCAGGCCTATGATCACCAGGCTCCGTTTAAAGATATTCTCCGTGCGGATCTGGTTGAAGGAACGTCTTATTCTCTGTCTTGCATTCACTGCTAACAAGGATTTTCCAGAATTAATTACCCGCAGCGGTAGATCGCTGCGGGTAAGGGAACCATTCTCAAAAGATGTGTCCATTATGAAATCATTTCTGATAATTGATTATTGCAATATCGGCTTACCATCATAAGTAGCGGATTTCAGGATGGCATCCCCTATGATTACAGCGGCAGGTGAAAGAGGCGCATAGTTCAGCGCCGCGCTGAATTGCTGTCCATCGTGTATCACCCATGACAATAATTTCAACAGTTTGGTAGCCTTGTCCAGGGAACGATCGCTGTATTTCTGCTCTTTGTAGATCAGTATCCAGGAAAACCCGGAGATCGGATATCCGTCGGCTGCATCGGTATTCGTCAGAGATACTTTTGAATCCGCAGGTATAGTGATATTCGCGGCGGCTGTAACGCTGGCAATACTGGGAGTAATAAAATTACCGGCCTTATTCTGCATTTTTGCATACGCCATGTTATTCTGGATCGCATAAGCCAGTTCAATATACCCGATCGCACCGGGCGTCTGCTTGATCAGGCCGGCAACGCCTTCATTACCTTTTCCACCCAGTCCCACTGGCCAGTTGACCGAAGATCCCTTACCGACCTTGGTGCTCCAGGCATCGCTAACCTTAGAAAGGTAAGTGGTGAAGATATTGGAAGTACCGCTGCCGTCGGAACGGTGAGCGATCACGATCGATGTGGCGGGAAGCTTTGCTGCTTTATTAAGTGTGACAATCCTGGGATCGTTCCATTTGGTGATATTGCCGAGAAAAATATCAGCCAGTACCACTGGGGACAACTGCAGGGTGTCCTTTACCTCAGGAAGATTGTAGCTTAACACCACGGCGCCAGCCGTGACGGGAATATGCAGGACAGGCGCCAATACGGCGGAATCCTGCTTATCGTTCATCGGAGCATCGGAAGCGCCAAAGTCAACCGTCTTATTGGTCAGCTGGGAGATACCGGCCCCGGAACCTACGGATTGATAGTTCACTCTTAGCCCGGTTATCTTATTGTACTCCGCAAAAGTCTTGGAGAACAGGGGGGCGTCGAAAGAGCTACCAGCGCCGACGACCGTATTATCATCGTTGTTGCCGGAAGCCGTGCTGTCAGACTTCCCGCCCGAAGCGTTACCGCCGTCTCCGCAGGATACCAAGCCAAGAAAAGCAAAAAGTATGCCTGCTGTAAATAAGCCTTTAATGTTGAAAGAGATTCTTTTCATGATGCTTTAGTTAGGAGTTGAAAATATCTGAGATGAATTGCAAATTCGTTGTGTGCGAAAAATTAATGAGTATAAGGAGGATAAGAATAGGCCGGATTCTGGAAAAGCTTTCCGAAAGTAAAGTAGAAAGTCAGCCTGTAGACCAGGTCATAATCATGAGCGGCGGATCCTGTCAGATTAGCCTGTTGCCCCATATATCTGTTATACCAGATATTGGGTATAAAATGAACATTATTTACAGGAGAATAATCGAAACCGGCGGATAAGAACCTCTCTTTGTTATTAGGTTCATAGGAAGTGCTTACACTGTAAAGCGCAGCATACTTAGTATAGGTCGTATTGTCATACTTAGTATTGGGATTGTAGAAGTCATACCTTGCAAAAACCCGGAGCTTGGTGCCGATAATGCTTGCATGAGCATACAAAGATAATCCGGTTGACCGGCCATCCAGCGTATCCTTTACAGCACCAACGGTTCCCACCTCAGCCTGTTTCAACCCATTGATAAAACCTTCCGCTCCCACAGTGAACTTCTTATCGACCCAGATGATCGCTCCTTTGGTCATCTGACGGGCTGAATGTCCGTGAGGGCCCGGAACCCAGTTTTGTCTCTGGTAATCCTGATACAGATCAAAAATCAATTTGCTTTTAAGCAAACCGATAAAGGCATCTCCATAGAACCATTTGTAAAGGGAGGTATTCAAAGCCTGGATTTTGTCACTTGACCCATTTGCTACCAAGAGATTATATCCATAAACGACCGACTTGTCTTTCGAATTAAACCGTCCCTGCAGACCAGCCCCAAAATCGAAGGACGGGGTTCTGCGTATGTCTGTAATAGTCCTTTCCACCGGCCGGGAATAGGAGAACAGGTTCTCTGTC
The DNA here is from genome assembly GCA_003151295.1 of Chitinophagaceae bacterium. Lineage (GTDB taxonomy): Bacteria > Bacteroidota > Bacteroidia > Chitinophagales > Chitinophagaceae > Puia. The sequence goes on from PLXD01000232.1 coordinate 9,499, forward strand.
ACATAAGGAAAGGAGGGAGTGGGTTGCAAACCGACCACGAGGTCATTCCCCTTGAACAGAAAGTCATGCCAACGTATATTGGCAAATTTAACATAGGGTGTAAATTTATTGTTCTGGAGAAGGTCGCCGCTGGTGAAATCATCTTCTGCTGCTAAAAGGAATTCTGCAGAAAATTTCTTATTGATATTATAATCGTATCCTATGTATATCCGGCGGAATTGAAATTCGTCCTGGCCTTTTTTAACATTTGTATATTGGTTATTGCCCCCCCGGTTTAATGAATCACTATGTGATTTATGGAAATAATCGCCGAAAACATATCCCCATATCCTTCCGGAATTAGGCACTCCGGCCCTGAAAGCCGAATCCGAATTCAATAAATACTGCGCTTCCAGAGAGCTGCAGGAAAAAACCAAAATGGCTGCGAATATTGCAAGGTGTGCAATTCTTTTTCTCATATAATTCTAGATTGGTAAAAATGTTAAACTGCTGTGCAAAACTGGGCTTAGCCCATGACCGGAATGTTACCGGAAGGTTACTTTAATGTTAACACTTACTTTTTTGGCATCTTAAAGAGGAGAAGAAAAAACGCAAACATTTAATAATCAATCAATTACAAAATTGGTTATTATTTTATTTGAAAACATGTCCTTTCGTGGACGCCTACCTGCATACTCTTATGGTAAAGCCCTGTTAAGAAATTATTACCAAATGGCTTTCTGGATTACCCAGATACATTACTTCTATTTTTGCCCAAATTCTCTCTATGGGGTTCAATGCACTCATGAAATTATTCCTGCCGAAGGAAAAAGTCTTCTATTCCCTATTCGAAGAAGTCGCAGAAAATGTGGACCGGATGGGGAAATTATTGAAGGAGGTTGTCAACGAACCCGACTTTGATAAGAGAGGATCTCTGATCCTGCAATTGGAAAACCAGGAACATGTGAATGATGAATTTACCCACCGGATCTTTATCGAGCTGGGAAGAAATTTCATCACTCCTTTCGACCGCGAGGATATTCACTACCTGGCCAGCGCCCTGGACGATATCTGTGATTCNNTGATTATATCTATTCGGCAGCTAAAAAAATCAATTTCTACAAAGTCGACCCCAATGATCCCGGTATCCGCAAGATGGCGGACCTGATCGAACAGGGGGCGGGACAGATCCGCAATGCCGTCATGGAGCTGCGGAATATGAGTGATATGCGGAAAATAACAGATGCCCTGGTGATGGTGAACAGTATTGAAAACCAGGCGGATGATATTTTTGACAGCAGCATCGAACGCTTGTTTGAAATGGAGCCGGATGCCAAGGAAGTGATCAAGAGGAGGGAAATCTACCAGGTCATGGAGATCGTCACCGATAAATGCGAGGATGCCACCAATGTGATAGAATCTATTATTATTAAATACGCGTGATCAAATATTCCGGATAAATACCCCTCACTAAATACGCCTGCACTTAGATGACTTATTTAATAATAATCATTATACTCGCCCTCTTCTTCGATTATATCAACGGTTTCCATGACGCGGCCATTTCAACCGCTACCATTGTATCGACCAAGGTGCTGACTCCTTTCCAGGCAGTCCTCTGGGCAGCCATTTTCAATTTCAGCGCTTTTTTCATCTTCAAATATTTTATCGGGGAATTCAGGATCGGCAATACGATCGCCAATTTTGTGAACCGGGATTTCATTACGCTGCCCGTGATACTTTCCGGTCTGATAGCCGCTATATCCTGGAATCTGCTGACCTGGTGGTTCGGTATTCCCTCCAGTTCCTCCCATACCCTGCTGGGCGGTTTCGCAGGAGCCGCCCTGGCGCATGCCGGCGGATGGGTCATTCACGGCAAGGAAGTAATCAATTACAGCAGCCTGATCCCCACTTTCCTTTTTATCGTACTGGCGCCCCTGATCGGTATGATCGTCGCTTTTCTCATTACGATCCTGATCGTCAATCTCTTTCAGCGGAGCAATCCATACCGGGCCGAAAACTGGTTCAGGCGCTTACAGTTAATTTCCTCGGCCCTGCTCAGCCTGGGGCATGGCGGCAACGATGCACAGAAGGTGCTGGGAATTATAGCTGCCGCCCTGGTAGCGCATGGCGACCTCGATAACATTCAACATATCCCGAACTGGATGGCGGTCGCCTGTTTTACCGCTATTGCCCTGGGAACGATGAGCGGTGGTTGGCGCATTGTCAAGACGGTGGGAACACGTATCACAAAAGTGACCCCTTTGGAAGGAGTCTGTGCAGAAACTGCCGGGGCCATCACGTTGTTTTTTACCCAGACATTTGGCATTCCGGCCAGCACCACACATACCATTACGGGAGCCATTATCGGTGTCGGTGCCACCAAACGGCTGTCAGCAGTGCGCTGGGGCGTAACGATCAACCTGATATGGGCCTGGATCCTCACCATACCTGTCAGCGCCTTATTCGCGGCGCTGGTCTATTGGGTACTTCAGTATTTTAAATAGCTATAGGCCCTTTAAAGGGCCGGCATTATTTTATCGAGCTGAGACTTAAGCTCTGCTGCGCTCGTCACGCCGCTCCGGCGCCATTTCACTTCGCCTTTCATAAAAACCACCAGGGTAGGAACACTCTGGATATTGTAAGCGGCTGCCACGGATTGATTCCTGTCAATATCTATTTTTAAAATGGTGACCGAATCACCTACCTTGTCTTTCAATTCTTTGAGGATCGGAGGCATCATTTTACAGGGCCCGCACCATTCTGCGGAAAAATCCACCAATACGGGTTTGTCTCCCTTGATTATCTCTCCGAACGATTTATTGTTACTCATGATTTATTGGTTTTGGGTATTACTCATCCCCCTTCTTCCCTTCAAATAATATGCCTTCCCTGCAGTCTGCCATTTTGCCGGCTTCTGTGACCATTTTACATTATCGGTAGATAACGATATTTTGACGAAATCAGTCATAAAATCATTAACAGCATCGCGGAAGCGGAAACAACGAATTTTCCAAGCATAAGGAAGCCAACAACAACAAAACAGGTTTTTAAAATGGTTCTTGCGATCTTATTAAATATCCAGGTGTTGATGCGTTCAAACATCATTCTTCCCACTTTAATAGGGCTAAGAATGTTAACTAAACCATCCTGCGTTAATACAATACTGGCAGCCCCTTTGGCTACATCAGTAGTGCTTACGGCAATTCCGGATGTCTATGTAAAAACCATAATAAAATGATTATCAATTCCAGCATCCCTGGACTAAGCCCCCAAAATTTCTTGAAAAATAAAAGTAATGGATTAGCCTTTTTCCCGAGAACTTCATTATAGCCAAACTCTTTGAGGCTGCTCTGGACTTCGCGCTGATTTAACCCTTTAGCGGGGTCTGTATGGAATATTTTAGTGTTATTTTCAGCATTCATTTCTTATAAATTTGAATATCTATCTTTACCAAATCTGAATTCTTTCTTTTCCATGGGTGGTCTTTGATTATATAAGCTTAATGAATTACTCCCGAAATATCAACAATTTGGCAGGCAAAAAATATATCCCCTTTATTTAACCCTGGAATCAATATTTTTCAGAACGAGAAACGGAGGGCCTTGTTTCCAATTCATATTAAATTTCTTATTGTCTTGTGATATGGAAAAATTCCCGAGCAATATACATTGCTTCCCGTTCCCGTCAATATCCCCTACATCCATAGTGAGCCACCTCCCAAGCTTAGCCTGTGGCAAACTATATGGCTTAAATTTGAAATTTCCTTCATTTTCCAAATACACAAAACCTTCTTCTGGCTGCTTTTCATAGTCTGCAAAAAAAGCAATCGTCGCAATATCCAGATCGCCATCCCCATCAAAATCCCTTGCCATTGCTTTATAACAACCATTTATCGGGAAAAAATATCTCTGTGTGAAATTATATTTCCCGTCATTCAAAAAAATATAAACGCCATGATAAGNNTAAAATCAGCATTGTCACCACAGGTATATAAAATATCCGGGAATCCATCGTTATTAAAATCATCCATCTCAAAATACGATGAGCCATACGTTGGTGGAAAACGAAGAAGTGTTTTTTGCTCAAACCGGCCTTTGCCTTTATTCGCGAATAAAAAAATACCTTCGTCCCCCTGAGCGAACAATACAAAAATATCCGGGAATCCATCATGATTATAATCTTTCACATAAGCTTTAATAGCTCCCGGCTCCGATTTCAATACGTGCCTTATAAATGTATTGTTGCCCTTATTTTCATACCAGCTTAACGAACCTGTGATATAACCAAATTCGCAAACAAGGTAATCATCGAGGCCATCATTATTCAAATCTACTTTGATTGACTGAACAGGTCTTTGCAAATTATTAATTTGAAAAGAAGAATCTAAATGCATTTTTCCAGCTGCATCCATGACCACATTCTGCAGCCTGCCGAAACTGCCATTGTTAGGATTCAATATCCCGATATTGCAGGTGATCATTGAATGATCTTTGAAATCAATATCTACCATCGGGCTGGGGGCCTTTATCGAATCCATAATATTCAGGTCTGCATCATAACGCAATATATTCTTTGTAAAAACATCGCACTGCAAAATAGTATGAGGATGGGTTGTGGTATCAACTTTTATATAGCAGGTGGTTGGCAAAGGCTTGGAAAAAGAAGGTTGGGAAACAGTAAATAAATCTTGTTTAATCTCAATAGGTATTTCCCTTTGCTGCGCAGGCAGGGAATCGGGTGAAGTGGCAGTGTAATAGTTGATAATATCCTGCCATTCGTCATCTTTCAGCAGGGGCTGGGAAGGATAAAACCCTTTCGGAACATCTTTATTATAACGGAAGGAAGGATATATCTCCCATTTAAAATTGAATATGCCCAACCGCGGGCCCATATTTGGCAGAACCCCTTTGCCCCAGGAATTGGCATTCAGCAAAGATGGGTCAGGGAGCGAATGGCAGGATTGGCAATATTTCCTAGCCAATGCTTCTCCTTCACCGATACTGTAATCCGAAACATCCTGATGAGACCTGTTTTTTTTATAGCGGGAACAAGAGAATAAAGTAGCAATAATTATGATAAAAACTAAAATGAAAATTAGTTTGTGTCCTCTTACGAAATCCATGTTAGCAGATTATTTATTGAAATTAGCAAACAGCCGCCGCTTGTCTTTAATTACCTGGGTTATAAAGACTATACTTTTGGGGCTACAAGCCTGATGACAGAAGCTTTTCCCTTGTGGTAAGGCCCTTCCTCCAAAACGACTTCCTTCTGCTCAAAATTTAAAATTCTCAATCTTTCGAAGTCATTCCGCAGCTCAGAAATATCGTACAGTAATGCTGGATCTTTTGGGCCGCCGCTGTCAAAGTTCGACTGCTCTTTAGCAAAGGATTCGAAGACGAGATAGCCGCCTGGTATGATGGATTGTACCACTTCCGCATGGAAGGTTTTTCGAAGCCCTTCGGGAAGGTGGACATAGATCAGGGCAACCGCATCATATAATACGGAGGCTTTATATTTCTTTATATCCTTTAATTCGTAATTGATTTGCAGATTCTGCTTTCCTGCTAAATCAAGCGCCTTTTCTTTAGCCACTTCACTAAAGTCAAAAGCATCTACCTGCCAGCCCTTTTTTGCAGCATACAAAGCATTTCTTCCTTCTCCTTCTGCCGGCAATAAGATCCTTCCCGGTTGATGGGTATCGATAAATAGCTTAAAGTAAGCGTTGGGTTCAAAACCATATACTGTTTCGTTATCGGCGTATCTTTTGTTCCAGAATTCTTCCATCGTCTGAAAGGTATTAAATAGTCTCTATTCCACACCCAGTTTATCCAGGATCTTTTCCAAAGGACAAAACCGGGTAAACGAAGATTGTAATAAGTTGACACCGACAAAAGCACTCAACCACAACCATTCCAAGTTGATAAAGGTAGCCAGTATAATACTGATCAGAACAAGGCCGCCTGCCACAGCCCTTACAATACGTTCCCGCATATAATTATATTTTTTTTGGTTATTGACTCGATTTTTCTACAGAAAGAATAAAAGCTTTTACCGGGAAGCCTGTATCGTTTTTTTTGTTATAGGCTTCCACCAGGCTAATGGCCTTTGCGGCGGTATCGTCAGCAGTAAAGCTGAACAGGAAAATGGAATCAAATTCACCGCTATGGCTGCCAAACCAATCTTCCAGCAAGTCGGATTCCCCGGATGGCCTTATGCCGGTTGTTTTGCTGGTGCTGAAAATTTCGATTTGAGCCTGCCGGAGGAGTGTTGTAATATCAGGCAGATATTCTTTCAGGCTTGTTATGATTAATAATTTCATATTGCTGTTTTTATGGGACTATTCTTATAAGGCTATATTTATGGGCCTATTTAACAGGATATTTTTTCTTCAGCATCTTGTGATATAATAGCGGCACGACCAGCAGGGTCAGGAAGGTGGAAGTGATCGTGCCTCCCATCAGGGAGATTGCCAGCCCCTGGAATATGGGATCGAACAGGATGATCACCGCACCCAGGACGACGGCACCTGCCGTCAGCAGGATAGGAGTGGTTCGGACAGCGCCTGCCTCTATGATCGCCTGGCTGAGCGGAATACCATCTTTAAGCCGGATATCGATGAAATCGATCAGCAAAATGGAATTACGGACCATTACTCCGGCCAGTGCGATGAAACCGATCATGGACGTAGCGGTGAAGAAAGCTCCCATGATCCAATGTCCCCCAATGATACCAATCAGGGATAGGGGGATGGCGGCCAGCATGACGAGGGGCACGGTGAAATTCTGGAACCACCCTACGATCAGCATGTAAATGATGATGATCACCACGGCGAAGGCGATCCCCAGGTCCCGGAACACTTCATAGGTGATCTGCCATTCGCCGTCCCATTTGAGTGAGAAATTGTCCTCTCCTTCCGGCTGGTGGGTATATTCCTCCTGGAGGGTATAGCCCTGGGGTAATTTAATATGCTTCAGGCTGTCCGAGATCTTCATCATAGCATAGGAAGGGCTTTCCAGTTTTCCGGCCATATCGGCCAGCACGTATACGACCCTTTTCTGGTTTTTCCGATAGATACTTTTGGGGGCTGTCGACTCCGTAATGGTCACCAGGTCACCGAGCGGTATGGGATTTCCCTGCTGGTTGATGACGCGCAGGTTTTTCAGGTCACTCACCGTGGACTTATCTGCATCGTTCAACTGGAGCTCGATGTTTACAGGACTGAAGGACGATGGCACATGCAGGATTCCCGCCGGGCTTCCTGATAATGCAGCCTGAATGGTGGCCACTACCTGGGCAGGCGCTACTCCGTATCGCATCGCCTTTTCCTTATCCACTTCGAAATGATATTCCGGCTGATCGTCCTCCACCATCCAATCCACATCCACCACGTCCGCCGTTCTTTTGATCAGGTCCCTTACCTGCCGGGCGACGGCTATCTGCTGCTGGTAATCGGGCCCATAGATCTCCGCAACCAGCGTGGATAATACGGGGGGGCCGGGAGGCACTTCCACCAGCTTGGTATTGGCATTGTATTTTGCGGCGATCGCCTGGATGCCGGGTCGCATTTCCTTGGCGATTTGATAGCTTTGTTTGCTTCTTTGGTCCTTACTCACCAGGTTGACCTGGATATCGGCTGCATTATCCCCCCTTCTCAGGTCATAATGCCTGACCAGCCCGTTAAAGCTGATAGGCCCCGCTGTACCCACATATCCCTCGTAATTTCTTACCAGGGGCTGGCCGGATACATAGGCTGTGATGTCTTGGGTAACGGCTGCCGTTCTTTCCAGCGTAGTCCCTTCCGGCATGTCGATCACGACCTGGAATTCGTTCTTATTGTCGAAGGGCAGCATTTTTACGGCTACTGCCTTCGTATAGAACAGGCTGAGAGAAGCCAGCAGGAGCACCACCGTCCCAAAAATGAACGCATATCGTTTCCACCGTCTGTCCAGCAAAGGCTGCATGAAGGAACGGTAGATCTTATAAATGCGTGTCTCTTCCGGCAGCTGGGGCTTGCTTTCTCCATGCCCTTTGCCCGTTTTTTCCCTTTCCCGCAGGAAGATATATCCCAGGTAAGGCGTCAGGGTCAGGGCCACGATCAGTGACAGCAGCATGGCAATGGACGCCCCGATCGGCATGGGGCTCATATAAGGGCCCATCAGCCCGGACACGAAGGCCATCGGCAAGACAGCGGCAATGACCGTGAAGGTGGCCAGGATCGTGGGATTGCCGACTTCATTGATGGCGTAGATCGCTGCCTGCAAAGGCGGAAGGCGCTTCAGCTTAAAGTGCCGGTGCATGTTCTCCGCGATAATAATGGAGTCATCCACAACGATTCCGGTAATGAATACAAGGGCGAACAGGGTGATCCTGTTCAGGGTATAATGCAACAAATAATAGCTGAACAGGGTGAGTGCAAAGGTCACCGGAACGGACAGGAATACCACCAGGCCCCCTCTCCATCCCATGGCCAGCATGACAAACAGCGTGACGACAACGATGGCGATAAATAAATGGAACAATAGTTCAGATACTTTTTCGGATGCCGTCTCCCCATAATTCCGGGTGACCGTCAATTGCACATCGGAAGGGATCAAACGTTTTTTCAGGTAGTCGGTTTTTGTCAGTATCTCTTCCGACAGGCGCATCGCATCGGCGCCTTTTCTTTTTGCAATGGACAAGGTCACCGCCGGGTAGACGGACCCGAATTTATTTTTAAGGGTGTCGGATTTGCCATAACCGAAAAAAACATATTGAGAAGGGGTGGCGGGTCCATCCACTATTTTGGCTACCTGTCGCAGATATACGGGCTGTTGTTTGTTAACCCCCACTACCAGGTTCTCTACGTCACCTGCATCTTTTAAGAAATTGCCGGCTTCGATGGAAAAAGCCGTATCCCGGTTCAGCAGAATGCCTGCTTCCGCCTGGGCATTACTGACTTGTATCTGCTTGCCAATGCTGAGGAAGTCGAGATGATTTTCAGCCATTTTATCCTTATCCAGGATCACTTTCACCTGTCGGCTGCGTCCTCCGGTGAGGGTAACATCGGCTACGTCGCCGATCTTCTTTATTTCATTGGTCAATACTTCGCCCAATTGCCTGAGTGAATAGTCGTCCTGTTTCTCACTCCAAAGGGTAAGACTCAGCGCGGGGACATCGTCAATAGCCCGGGTCTTCACAAGAGGCATAGTCACTCCCTGCGGCATCTTGTCCATGTTCTTCATCAGCTCGTTATACAGCTTGACCATGGATCGTTCGACATCTTCTCCCACATAGAACTGTACGATGACCATGGATTGCCCTTTCATGGAAGTAGAGTATACGTATTCCACGCCTTTTATGTTGGAAATCATTTTTTCCAGGGGTTGGCTGACGCGGGCCTCCACCTCGGCGGGTGCGGCGCCGGGATAACCTACGAATATATCGGCCATCGGCACCTGTATCTGCGGTTCTTCCTCCCGGGGTATCAGCAGGGTGCTGTATCCCCCGATGAGTAAAAAGGCAACCATGAGCAATATGGTCAGCTTGGACTGTAAGAATGCCTTGGCTATTTTACCGGATATCCCTTCTTGCATATTTGTATGTTGAAATGCGTTTAAATAATTTTTGCGGGTCTTTGCTTCGATCTGCCGGTATCCCTGCCCATAACCCTATCCTCATTGTTGCCGTATCGGAACGCCGTTGTATAATTTTCCATTTGCATGCAGAATGAAGGGCTCATCCTGCCCGAGGCCGGATAATATCTCTATCCTGTCGCCCACTGTTTTACCTGTCCTGACCCATCGCAGCAAGGCCGTATGAGCGCTGCTGATCGTGTATATTCCCGTAAGCTGGTCATTGCGCACGAGTGCCGAGACCGGAATAAGAATGGCTCCATTTCCTGAATCCGGAACTTGGGATGCATTCGAGGCGTCTCCTTTATTTTTTACGGGGACCCATACATTTACATACATTCCCGAATACAAGTCCTTTTGGGATTTTGAAGGGATGCTGATCTTTACCAGGTACTGCCCTCCCGTAGCGGCTGAGGATTCGCTGATCTGGGTTAAGATGCCTTCGGTATGAATTCCGGTGGATTTGATTTCCACCTGGGCTTTATCGCCCGTTCTGATTCTGCTGATATCAGATTCCCCCACCGTCGCGCTCACTTGCAGTAAGTTGGTTTGTTCGACCATAAGCAAGGGCGTACCCGGACTCGCCATGCTGCCCTCATCCGCCAGCTTTTGCGTTACGATGCCGGCAAAAGGGGCCACCAGGCGGGTATAAGTCAAGGAAGCATCCACTTCGTTGCGCATTTGTTGTGAAGCATCCAGGTTTGACTTTGCGGCATTGTACCGGAGGGTGGCATTGTCCAGCTCGCTGGCCGTGGCGCTCTGCCTGCCGTAGAGCGCCGTGAAACGATCGTAATCCTTCCGCGCATTTTCCAGGTCTGCCTTCGCCCCGGCAATCCGGGCATCGACCTGCGCCCTTTTCGCGGACAAGTCCTGGCTGCTGATCGTGGCCAGTACCTGGCCCTTATTCACTTTGTCGCCTACCTTCACATAGATCCGGGTGATGGTCCCCATGACCCGGGTGCTGATCGCCGCCGTCTGTATGGCTTCCACCTGCCCGCTGGCCATGACTGCTTCCGGCATATTTCCCGAAGGAGTGGCAACCCTAACAGTGACGGGTGTGTCAGGATTCCCTTCGGCTTCAGGATGGCCGCCACCGGAGCAGGCTGCCAGTAAAAGAAGACCCGGAATGAGCGCGTATGAGGAGATCGTTCTTGTATAGTTCATTTTTGTTATTTTATTTTGCGGAAGAAGTCGTTAAAAACTTTATATAGGCATTTGTCAAATGATGCTCAAAGACGGCTTGGGCCAGCGCCAGTTTCTGCTGTGAAAGCTGTGTCTGTGCCATCAACACGTCCGTACTGGTAGCCAGTCCCTGTTCGTAACGATCACGGAGGATCCGGAGGGATTCCGCGGAACTCAGGATGGCTGCGTTCTGCTGGTGAATCTTATAACCGGCATCGGACAGTTGCCTTTCTGCCTTATTCAGTTCCACCAAACTTTGCTCCTTCTGCAGGGACAATTCTTCTGACAGCTTATTACGTTCCAATGTCTGTGTAGCGATCTTATTGCGTATACTGTTGCCTTTGAACAGGTCCCAGGATAATTGGATACCGGCGAGGTATGCGTTTGCGCCGAAACCGAACATCCTGCTGTCATTGAGTTGATAAGAGCCGAAG
>PLXD01000396.1 GCA_003151295.1 Chitinophagaceae bacterium
AGGCTTGGATGGAAAGGTTTCAACCCTGCCCATTGATGCAAAAAGGGCCAGTGGCACTTGTTTCGGACCCGGCGGAGCGCGTTATGTGGTGGCGGGTGCGACCCGGCAGATCATCCGGTATGAGGCCGGGGGGAAAGAGACCGTGATAGCAGACACCATTGATGGCAACGACCTGGTCGTATCGCAGAGCGGGAACGTGTATGTGACCGTCCCCCATGGACTCGATAAGCCCGGGGAACTGGTCCTCATACGCNNAAATGGGCAAAAAAAAGTAGTAGACATCGGGTTGAAATTTGATAATGGGGTCGCTTTTACGCCCGATCAAACGCAATTATATGTTGCAGAATCAGCTTCTCATTGGGTATGGATCTATACCATTCAGCCGGATGGCTCTCTTATCAATAAGCAGCGCTACGGGTGGCTGCACATGCCGGATACCCAGGATAATGCGTGGCCCGACGGTCTTAGATGCGACCGTGACGGAAGGGTCTGGGTTTGCACAAATATGGGTATCCAGGTGCTTGACCAGACGGGACGGGTAAACGCCATTTTACCGGTGCCTTCCGGTCAAGCTTCCAATTGCTGCTTTGGCGGTCCCGGGTTTAACATCCTCTATGTATCCTGCGGGGATAAGGTATATCGCAGAAAAGTGAAAGTTCAGGGAGCCAATCCATTTGAAACTCCGTTTAAACCGGCAGCACCCAGGCTTTAAGAAGCCGGAGCCGGGGTGTATTGGGTAAATTCATCCCCAATTAGTCTGATATACTTTGAAAATTGCCTTGATTTGCAACTGATTATATTTGGCAGGATTTTTAAGTTAAATAAGATAAAGCTATCATTATGAAAGATTATGTAAAACGCATGATAGGGTTGCTATCCCTGGGTTTATTTTTTCTTTTAGCCTCCGGTTGTGTAGAACATCGTTATTATCACGAACATAATCATCATTCTCCTGATTATTATCGTAGTCGTCATATGGATCCTCCTCCGGGAGTGGATATCAACATCCATAATTGATGGCCGGACAATAGCATTAGATCGAATAAATCATGCAGACCCGTGGAAGAGTTTTCCCCGGGTCTTTTTTTACGCCGGATTTTGGGGGAACCGCTTTTTATGGGTATTATTATAACTCCTTAACCCAAAAATCATTTTATGTTTTGTACCAATTGCGGCGCTCAGATCGACGATAAAGCAGTTATTTGTGTGAAATGCGGGGTAGCCACCCGTAATTTACATGCTGGTTCTGCCGTGCAGGCTAACGCAAGTAATAATCCGGCAGGTTATGATTGGCTGACGACCCTGCTCCTGTGCTTTTTTTTGGGCACATTCGGGGTGCATAATTTTTATACTAAGAAAACAGGAATCGCTATCTTTCAATTATTGACTTTAGGGGGATGCGGTATTTGGGTATTGGTCGATTTTATAATGATATTAACCGAAAGCTATCGAGATGGCAATGGCAATCCGTTGGTTAGAAGATAATAGGAAGATCCTTTTTTTAACGATCCTCCCGATACTTGTCCGGAACATCGATTTTCATTCCGCCAATGATCATTTCACTTTTTGCCTGTTTAAGAATATTACCGGCAATGACTGTTATGGATGCGGCTTTCTGAGAGGACTATCGGCCTTTTTACACCTGGATTTCCGCGCAATGATCCATTTGAATAAGCTGAACCTGGTCACCATCCCATTGTTACTATTTATTTATTGCAAAGAGTTGAATAAGGCCCGCAATTAAAAATCTCTAACGATCTTGTAATATTATGAATCAATACAACATTGACCGCCGTCGATTTCTTAAGGGTGCCACTGCCACACTCGCCCTGTCGGCCCTTGGAGCCAGTGGAATGGATTTTATCAATCCGGAGAAGACCCTTCGCGTGGCCCTCATTGGAACGGGCTGGTATGGCAAAAGCGATCTGTTCCGGTTGATACAGGTTACCCCCGTCGAGGTGGTAGCTCTTTGCGATGTCGACAAAAATCAGCTTGCTGGAGCGGCAGGCATGGTGAGTCAAAGGCAAAAGTCCCGGAAGACACCCCGCCTCTACAATGACTACCGGAAAATGTTGTCCGAAAATCAATTGGATATCGTCCTTATAGNNTGTCTATGTGCAAAAACCGATCAGCGTCGATGTCATGGAAGGAGAGGCGATGGTCGCTGCCGCCCGTAAGTACGACCGTGTAGTACAGGTAGGCACCCAACGCAAAAGCACCCCCCATCTCATTGACGCCAAAAAGAATGTCGTAGATACGGGTCTGCTGGGAAAAGTGTCACATGTGGAAATGTGCTGCTACTATCATATGCGCAACAACGGCAATCCTCCCCTGGAGGCCGTACCGGATTTCCTGGATTATGAGATGTGGACAGGGCCTGCCCCGCTCCGTCCCTATGACGGTCTGCCCCATGTCCGCTGGTGGCGAACTTTTTTTGAGTATGGCAACGGGATCATGGGAGATATGGGCATACATATGTTTGACACAGTGCGTTGGATGTTGAACCTCGGATGGCCGAAACGGATCAGCTCGACCGGTGGAATCTATATCCAGAAAGGTGGCAAGTCCAATATCACGGACACGCAGTCGGCCCTCTTTGAATATGAAGATCTCAATTGCGTTTGGCAGCATCGCACATGGGGTACTCCCGCCGATCCGAACTATCCCTGGTCCTTCAAACTGTATGGGGAGAACGGCACCCTGGAAGCCAGTACCATGTCCTATGATTTTATACCGGAAGACAAAGGTGAAAAAATTCATAAGGACGTGGTGTATGAAAAAGAAAAATATCCCGAAGATCTTACAGAGCCGCAAATTGAATTGAATGCAGCTCCTGCGACAAGATTGCATATGCTCGATTTCCTGAACGCTATAGACAAGGGCACCCGACCGGTGGCCGATATCGGGCAGGGGCATATCTCTACTGCAAGTTGCATCCTGGCCAATCTATCCATGAAGATCGGGCGCCCTATCGTATACGATCCCCTGAGCCGTCAAATTATCGGTGACCAGGCCGCTAATGAACTTCTTCAACGTCCCTATCGCCAACCCTGGGAACACCCCCATCCAGACAGAGTCTGAATATTATTATCACGGTTTCATTTTATTCCCAAAATAGGGGATTTTGTTCCAGATTTGGAATCTTTCATAATTTAGTGTATTGATTTTTAATGCATTATATTATGGTATATAGCTTGTTCTTCTATATTATCCAATATATCACGAAACAAGTTCAAATCTTATGAAAAAAATTTATGACTATCTCCTCGAAGAAGACAAGTATTCCGTCAAAAGGCTATTCGTAGTGTTTCTGGCCGGAGGTCTTTCAGCGCTCATCTGTTTCTCTTTTTTATAAAGCCCTGAAATTAGAATCTCCTGGTCCCCTAAAATATTAATTCTTTATTGGCAACAAAAAAACGAATTAGGTGTAGCTTCATAACGGAGATAGGCTATTCTGTTCCGGAGGGTAGCCTGGAGTTCTGGGCCGAATGCTTTAAAAGATTCAATACCCCTTTGGAGAAAAAGCCGAAAGGTTTGGTGAAAAATACCTGCCCTTTACGGATCCTGACGGTTTGAATATCAGCCTGATCATTCCCGGAAAAAGAGATAAAAGAAAAGCGTGGGAAACGGAAGGGGTCAAAGCGTATGCGGGGACAAAAATCGTTTACAGGAGGCCTGATCGGCGATAAGATCTATCTTGAAAATTACAAGGGAGACTTTGAACACACCCCTTTTTTCATCGGCGCAGGCAATTCCGATTCTCATGTGCCGGCTGAAAGAATATATGCTTCTGCGATCTTTAACTCCTGATCTTTGAGCCCTGACCAGATATCTGGCTACATCTTATCGGTATAATTTTTGGCAAATGGGGCTTGGATGTCTTTCCAGGAATGGAGCGTCTTTTTACTGTTATTGTACATTTTATTTCCCAATAAGCGCCAATGCGATGATATCTTTCCCTTCTAAGATCTTCTTTTCATACCCGTCCGTAACGGAATGGATCATGGCCAGGGCCATTTCTTTTAATGTACAAAAACCATTGGGATATAAAAAACGTCCGATGGGGTAGAGCCACCCGATATACCGGTAAAACCGGTGCGCATTATTTAATCCCGGTATTGGTTTTATAAACCCGGGGCGAAAGGCAAATACCTGTTTAAAGGGTAGTTTCATCAGGTCGTCCTCGGTTTTTCCTTTGACCCGGGCCCACCTGCTTTTTCCCTTTTCACTGCTGTCCGTTCCGGCGCCTGAAACATAACAGAAGGTCATGTCTGTATTGGGTTTGCTCAAGGTTTCAGCCAGGTGCAAGGTGAGGGCATATGTCATTTTGTAATAAGGGTCCGGCTTCATCCCAACTGAGGNNCAAACCGGCCAATTGATCCTCGATAGGCGAGAGATCGAAAAAATCGGGATGTATGATTTCCTTCAGCTTTGGATGAATATAGCCGCAAGGTTTCCTGTTAATGACTAAAACGGCTTCTACTTGCGGATGCTTCAAACATTCGTACAATACCCCTTCTCCTACCATTCCGGTGGAGCCGGTAATGATCGCCCGTATTTTCTGATCTGTATTCATACTCATTTTACAAGCTTTATTAAGAGAGGGCGAGTTCTACGAGGGGGCCAAAATCGATATTTTTTATCAAAGCGTCAGGCAGGGAAAAGCGTTGTTGAATATATGCCGGCTCATTGTAACTAAGCCATACTTTGTTATCGCTGTCCTGCCAGGAAAGGACTTTTAAAGGAAGGTCAAGTGCCGCAAGGGGAATAGCTGACATGATCGGTGTGCCTGTTTTGGGGTTTCCAAAGATCATTATTTCGATAGGCGATAAGGCCAGCCCAATCTTTTGGGCTTCCGCCTGCTGGTCGATACGGGCAAAAATAATGACGCCTTTTGCCAGTAGTATTTTTTGCAGCCTGTCCATTGATTCCTTTACGGAATACTTACTTTGTTTGCTGGTAACACCGGGATTGGTTGGAAGCATAGTAAATATTTTTGTTCCGTTGTCAAAAATACATCAAATTCCGGGAGGGTCGGAATATCTTCAAATGTGTGAATAATATAATATTTTCCCGTAGTTGTGTAATAATTGTTAACCATATAGTACTCACCTTTACCCAATATGGGAAATGCAATTTCTTTTCATACGCCGGATAGGGTATTAGACGATCAGTTACTCTCTTTCGATTTGCCGGAAATCATTGCAAATATTAAGGGGCGGGCCGCCTGGAAAATGGGAAAACGGGAGGCCATTACGCTCATGAAAAGTTCGCATATGAGTATTGTGCTTATTGCATTACACGGGCAAACGGAAATTAACTTCCATCAATCGGGTAACCAGATAAGCGTGCAATTAATGGAGGGGAGTGCTAATTTTCAAACGGATAGTCAATCCGTAATGCTGAAAAAAGGAAGTCTATTGACCATTCATGAAGAGATGAAACATACCTTGATTGCGATCGAAGAATCGGTATTCCTTTTAACCGTGGCGATATGCCCGGAAGATTCACATATCTTCAAGCATTGAACGTCTTTTATTTTTTAGCTGTTTGAAATGGGAGGGAGTCAGGCCGGTCACTTTCTTGAACTGTGTGGAAAGATGGGCCACACTGCTATAGTGCATCTTGTAGGATATCTCGGTAAGAGTGAGTTCGTTGTATACAAGTAATTCTTTTACACGCTCTATTTTGTGCGAGATGAAAAATTTTTCAATAGTAACATCCTGTACTTCGGAAAATAGATTGGCCAGATAGGTGTAATCGTGATTTAATTGTTGGCTTAAATACACGGATAAATTTATTGTTAAAGGCTCTTCTGAATAATGTACCAGACCGATAATGGCATTTTTTATTTTCTCTATCAGCACGCTTTTTTTGTCATCCATTAATTCGAGACCCGATTTCAGCAGCGCCGACCTGATCTGGTCATGCTGCCTGGCGGATATGTTCTCTACAATCTCTGCTTCGCCCAGTTCTACCTTGGTGATGTGTAGCCCGATTTTTGTCAATTCGTCTTTCACTACCATTTTGCAGCGGATGCATACCATATTTTTAATGTAGAGTTTCAAAAAAGGTTATTTTAAAAGGAATTGTAAAAGGGGAGGGATCCTTAAATCCGATGAGATACATGCCTGGATGTCACGGCAAGGTAACGTAATTTTATTTACATTTATTGGATTAGGTAGATAATTCGCA
>PLXD01000011.1 GCA_003151295.1 Chitinophagaceae bacterium
ATATTATGTTGGTGGCGGTTACCGAGCGGACCAAGGAGATCGGGCTGATCAAGGCAATCGGGGGCCGTAAGGCAAGCATTCGCCGCCTCTTCCTCTATGAATCTATTATCATCAGCCTGCTGGGCGCCTTCTTCGGGGTGATCCTGGGCATCATTGTGGGCAATAGTTTTGCCGTCTTCCTCGAAACGGGTTTTGTCCTGCCCTGGGGCTGGCTTTTACTGGGTATCCTCATTTGCACATTCGTCGGTCTGCTGGCCGGGCTGTATCCTTCTATCAAAGCCTCCCGCCTGAATCCGATCGAGGCGCTGCGCTNNTTGCCTTAGCCGGGCTATTTGCTGCAATTGTAAATGGGTAGCGGCCTGCGGAGGCGTCGGTTGCATCAACAGTCGCACAGGAGCAAAACTTTCTCACGCTTACCAGAATCTATCATTACAGAAGGAGGGTGTTACAATGTCACGTGTGATGTATTCGAGCATACAGTTGCTTTGCTAGCCTTGTAAGTATTTGAATACCGGTTGCGATGTCGCGTGTCGCCTCCGCAAGCCCATCCAATATTATGTATCACCGACCAATCACCGGATGGGTCGAGGACCAGCGCCGATGCGATATCATAAACCGGTATGAAGGCTTATTAAAATCTTAATTATCCTGTCAACATCATTCCCTACCAGCACTGGCTCCCTTCGGATTCAGTATCACGTCGATGCGGTCCAGCACATCCTGCAGGTGGTAACGGGTCATTCGGTCGGTGGTGGAGGGTAAGGCTACGTTGATCTGGCTGCGCAGGGTCCGCAGAGTCCCTTTGGAGACGGATATGATATCGGATATCCGGTTGTTTATACTGGTGAAGCCCGCTGCGCTGCCGGCCCTGCGGGAGCCGCCGATGGAAAAATTGCCGTTCTGTTGGCCGCCCGCAAGCCCTGCCAGTATTTCCACAAAGGCTTTCTGCAGATTGCGCCGGTATATATCGATAGGCTTGCGGGTGGTGAGCTCGCTCCAGATCTCCTTGCGGAGGTCGTCCATCAAATCGTCTGTGCCGTATGCCTTTTTCCCGTATTCCGCCATTGTTTCGGTCATCCTCGCCAGTCTTCCGGGGTCGAGGACATTGTTCAGCACGCTTTGCTGAAAGCTGCGGATCTCTTCTACGACCTGATCCTGGTTGAATTGTTTCAATTGTTGCCAGTCGAGCAGCCATAGCGGCGTCTCGAATGCATTTTTATCCAGGAAGGTTACGGCGTCCTTTTGGAGGTTTGCGGGCACGGGGGTGAAGACTTCTCCGAGCTGGTCGCTGGTCTTAGGGTCTTCATAGATGCCGCCGATATTGGCAGCCGCATGGCCCATATACTTCCTGAATTGGGCAATGACCTGTTCGTACAGCTCGTCCAGGGTCTCGAAGGGTTCGCCGGGCTGGAAGGTCCACTTGGAGAGATTGGGGAGGATGCGTTTCAGGTTGCGTATTCCGTATTCCCCGGCCTTCATGGCATTGTCGCCAAGGTCTTCCGCCTGGGCACGCGGATCGGTGGGGATGGCGCGCTGGCGCAGGAAGCGGTAGCGGGAATCGGCGGCATGTGCTTCCTCCCATTCGTTCAAAACCTTTTTCTCTTCCTTTTCATCCATGCCGAAAAGGGGTTTGTAGCCCCATTCGATGGACCATTTGTCATAGTCGCCGATTCGGGGGAGGATGCCGTCGTCTCCCACACTGTCCTCAGGCTGGGCGACATAGTTAAAGCGCGAATAATCCATGATCGAAGACGTATGGCCGTTGTCTTTCAGCCAGGCCTTATCCCGGAGCTTTTCCACGGGGGTAGCGAAAGAGGCGCCCATATTATGAGGAAGTCCCAGGGTATGGCCTATTTCATGGGAGGAGACGAAGCGGATCAGTTGTCCCATCAGCTCGTCGTCAAATTTCGGTTTTTGAGCACGGGGATCGATGGCCCCTGCCTGGATCAGGTACCAGTCGCGCAAGAGATTCATGACATTGTGATACCAGCCGATATGGCTTTCGATGATCTCGCCGCTGCGAGGATCATGGACCTGCGGTCCGTAGGCATTCTCCGCTTCGGATGCATAATAGCGGATCACGGAAAAGCGGGCGTCCTCCAGGCTCATCGTGCTATCGTCCTCCGGCCAGTCTTTGGCGACGATGGCATTCTTAAATCCTGCTTTTTCAAAGGCTTTCTGCCAGTCATCTACGCCCATTTTCAGGTATTTCCTCCATTTTACGGGTGTTGCGGGGTCTATATAATAGATGATCGGTTTGGCGGGTTCCACCAGGATTCCCTGTTTCATTTTCTCCACATCTTCCGGCCTGGGCTCCAGGCGCCAGCGTGTAATAAAATGCTCCGCCTGTGCTTTTTGGGCATCGAGGCCATAGTTTGTATAGCTGTCGGAGAAATAGGATACACGCTCGTCATAGAATCTTTTCCGGTAGGGGATTTGCGGCAGGAGGATCATGGAGGTATTGAGTTCCATGGTCACGCTACCAGCGGCGGCGGCAGCGGGAATGCTGGTGCCGGGCCCGCCGAAAGAAAAGCCCAGGGAAGCGCTGGATCCGTAAGTCCGGGTCACCCGGATCTCGGTGTTCGACGGGAAGGTCTTTATATAATTGATATAGGAGCGATCGGAAATAGGACCGCCCAGGCTGAACTGGCGTTTCTGA
>PLXD01000597.1 GCA_003151295.1 Chitinophagaceae bacterium
ATGAGGGGAATGAAAATCAGCGAGCCGGATAAATATGCCGAATTTCAATCGGGGCTGGTCGTTTATCACGACGATGCAGGCGACTACAGCACGAATGAGCCTACTATGGACGGGACGGCCTCATTGGTATATTTACTGGCTGAAAAAGAGGAGCAGGGGAGACAGGAGAAATCCATAACCAGCTCACACGGGGCGATCATTCGCGGCGATACTTCTTTCCAAAAGATAGCCCTGGTATTTACCGGCGACGGATTTGGAGATGGCGGCAAATTCATTGCCAATACACTGGAAGAACAACAGATCCGGGCCTCCTTTTTTTTGACAGGCAATTTTTACCGCAACCGGGATTTCAAATCCGTTATCCGGCAACTGCGGCGAAATGGAAATTATCTCGGTTCCCATTCGGACAAGCATTTGCTTTATTGTGACTGGACGAACCGGGACAGCCTGCTGGTGACCCGGCAGCAATTCGAAGAAGATATCCTTAGCTCGTACAGGGAACTGAAAAAGTTTAACGTGAAGAAGGATTCCGCGCGCTATTTTCTCCCTCCCTATGAATGGTATAATGATTCGATAGCCCAATGGACCGCGCAGATGGGGCTGCAACTGGTGAACTTCACGCCGGGCACGCGCAGTAATGCCGATTATACCTACCCGGAAATGGATAGTAAGTATATGGACAGCAAGACCGTGATGGAATCGATATTCAATTATGAAAAGAAGGCTGCTAATGGTTTAAATGGTTTTATCCTCCTCATTCATATCGGAACCGACCCCAGGCGGAAGGATAAATTCTACAGGCATTTGCCCGAGCTGGTTACGGCCTTACAGGCAAAGGGCTATCAGTTTGTTACGATCGATAAAATGCTGGCAAGCACACCGCCAGCCGGCGAGATTCCCCCCGCTTATATACGGGATAGCATGCCCGGGCTTGTCCGGAAATGTAAAGATCTGCTGGATAGTGGCGCCTATATGGCCCAAACCCTCCTGGGCATCAACGATACCCTGCCGGGCTGGGAGGGTTTCCCAGCAAAGCTGTATGAATACAAGACCGGGAACGATATATACACCGGCAAACCAAAGACGGGTAAGGTATACCTGTTAAACCCTTCGCCGGAGAAGCTGGCAATGTGGATCGTTACTACCTGCTGGGATGTTAAAAAAAGCCTGGACTTCAGATACACCGATAAGGTCTTCCAAACTATAAAGGGACAGTCCGGGGCACAGTTTCCTGTCAAAGGGGTCGTATATGAGGATCAGTACACCCGCGGTTTCTTTGAACCTTATGTTTTCAAAGATGGCGTCACGGTCTATGTGGCCGATAGTGTCTGGTTTCCCAAAGACAAAACCTGCACCCCGTCCCAGCTGGAATATTACCTGCACATCGACAATAAGGACCTGAAACCGCAGACCGGCAGGTATGGCCGGATCATCAGCACGATCAGGGAGATGTATAAGAACAATGGGGGTGCCGAAGATGTCGGCGATGTAAATGACAGAAAGCAAAAATGGCTGGAAGTGGTAAGGGATCTTTATAAGAAGGCCTGGAATTCGGACAGAAATGAATTAATGATCGATTGGGCTAAGATGTATCTTAATGATTGAAAGCATCAAAGACCATTCTTATAAATCCTGCGCCAGACCACGCTTTGCTGATTGGAGAAATGATAGGATTTAGACAATGCTCCTCCATGGACTTTTATGACTTTCTTCATATCTGCCTGTTCGGATAAATCACGCCGGACGGTGTCTTCGGAAACATTTAACTGTATACTTAAATCGGTAGACAGGACCTTGTTATGCAAGTTGATTTGCCTGATAATATAGTCATGCCTTTCCTTCTTAAACATATTTCATTTTTGGGAGCTCATGGGAAAAGTATTGCCGCGTGATTGCCACGCTGCAGGGCGGCTATATATTCAAACATCCTTCGGGCCCCGTCTAAAATGATGGGATAAGCAGATTCGGGCTGCTTGTTTAATACCTCACAAAATTTTTTCCAGTTAGGGATAAGCTCGGACCCATAAACCTGGTAATAAGGGAAACCCAGGTTTAAACGATTAAGCAGGGGGTTGACAGCAAGCCTTTTTACAATTACGTGGCCACCTAATGTGGCGCCTTCCAACACATAAAGCGCCCCTAAGACCGAAGCCTCATTTAAAGCATCGGATTCAGCACCCTGTTCCCTACCCGCCCACTCCGGCGCTTCCATTTCAAGTTCGTGCAGATCTATTAACAAGGCAGGCAGTTTTCGCCGCCTATAGAGCTGCAATTCGTCCCCCACCTGATCATACAGCTCGTTGAAAAGCAGATCTTCCAATGCCTCGTGCACGAGATAGTTCGTAGTCAGGAGTTGTTTGTACTGTTCCAGGGTCAAAGTCCCATTCATGATGGAATCGGCGAACATCAACTCCTCCAATGTATCATGATTGGATCGCGTATCTTTTTTTAATCTTTCCTGGATCATAATTAACGGGTTCTTCGCGTAACCGGTTCTTCGTCCGGTCAGGCATCTTCAGGTAATACTTCTTCAATGCGTGAATACAGGTCTGCTAAATTTTCTTCATGGGTTCAATTTGTACATTACAGATCCATGAACACAATGTAAAAAAGGGAGCCAATTCCTAATTTACCGTCGAACCATATGACACATCGGTTATTTATATGTAGCTAAAACCGTAATGTACCGCTAATTAATCTCGGAAGAGTTTCTAATATATCAATGATCTCTTAATGAATACTATTCAAACGCATGACCCGTTTCCGTCCGTAATTGTGGCATGCACGAATAGGACATCGACTCCATCGGCGACCAACGGCTTGCCCTGGGTGTCCGCGGATAGGTGGGAAAAGAGGAGGATAGGGGTCGCCACCTGGAGGAAAAGGAAAAAGTATGTTTTCTTATACATGAATCTAAGGTACTATGCAAACGTGATTTGATTAGCGTTGAGGCCCTGTTTAGACTTTTTGATTAAACAGTTTCCTTAGGATCAGCTTTGGGGAATCGGGCCAATCCTAAGGAAATGCCGGTAAAAAATCCGTTCGGTCCCGGGCGTTGCCCTTTTTCTTACATTCGTATTGAAAAGTCTCATTCAATATGGCTGCAAGCAGGTAATTTTATGAAAGCAACCCGGTTCATTAAGTATATCCTGATATTTTATGCCAGTGCGTGTGTCAGCAAGATGCCCGCAAGTCCTCACAACGCCATAGAAGATACTGCTATTACGGGTAGGATTCCCACTCCCGATTCATTGGAAGCCGGAAAAATAATCGACACCGTAACTTGTAAGTCGGATTCAACCCAATCCTATGCCTTATATATCCCTGTGAAAGGCAACGAGCGTGCATTGCCCATAATTTATTTTTTCGATCCGCATGCAGATGGCTCACTTCCGGTAAATAAATATAAATCGTTGGCGGATGCATATGGCTTTATTTTAATCGGAAGCAACAACTCAAAGAACGGGAACGATTGGTCGACCAGCGAAAATAGTTGGCGCCATTTATTTGAGGACACGCAAAATCGGTTAAAGGTCAACGGTAACCGGATTTATACCTGTGGATTCTCCGGGGGCGCCAAAATGGCCAGCTATGTGGCATTAAACAATCCCGGGGTGAAAGGCGTTATTGCAAATGGCGCGGGGCTGCCTGATGGAACTCCGGCTGGTGATTTCAATTTCAGCTTCACTGCCATTGCAGGCGAAGGGGATATGAACCTGACCAATCTGGTAGCCATTAACAACGACCTGGATAACAGCCGGACCAGGCATCGTATTATTCTTTTCGACGGAAAGCATGAATGGGCACCAGAAAATAGCATGAGCGTGGCTTTTGCAGGCTTGCAATTCGACGCCATGCAGAAAGCGCTCATTCCCAAAGACGAACCATTTATCAACCAATATGTTGCAAAAAGTAAGAAAAGACTGGTCTCGTATTACAAAGCAAACCAACTGATAAAAGCCTGGCAGGAATGTAAGCTTTCGATAAGCTTTCTCGATGGGTTATCCGGCGAAGCCGGCTGGTTCAAACAGAAGGCTGCTTCGCTTGCAGGCTATTCACTTTATCAAGAGCAGAGACAGGCGCAAGAGAACTTACTGGTTAAGGAACAAAATACGAAGGCGGAGTACATGCAACACTTTGAGCAGGCCGATATGCACTATTGGGTTAAAACCATTAGCGATCTGCGAACGGGAGCCAATGCGAAAACAGCTGAAAGCGGGATGCAACAGCGATTACTTGCCTATCTGTCATTGGCATTTTATTCATTAAGCAATCATCTGATTAACAACAACGAGAATATCGAAGCCTCGCATTTTGTAGAACTGTATAAGATGGCTGACCCGGTCAATAGCGAAGCCTGGTATTTCTCTGCCATACTGCATGCCCGGGACAGCAATGCGCAGGCCGCAGAAAAGGATTTGCTGAAAGCGTCGGAATATGGCTTTAAAGACCAGAGCCGTATGATACAGCAACCCGAATTTAAAAAGCTGTCCGCACAAATGAACTTTTCCAGGATTAAAAGCAGCATGCGTGTACAGCCTTAACCTTTAACTGACCCCTCAATTTAACCCGATAAACGGACACCGGATGTTCATTACCGAACACTCCCTTCCCGCTCAAAAAATACAATTCATTGATTATCAGTGTGATTATTTTGTGGCATCCAGCTGGCATTACCCCATCCATCGACCGGTATGATCCGGTCCTTTACTAAAAACACGGTTGGTTTAAACACAAAAACACATTATTATGAACAAAAAGGATCAAAAAACCGGGACTGATGAATTTCATCCCTCAATTATTACCGCTCATGTAGGTAATATGCCATTCATAGTACTATATATTGCATAGTACCATGTAAGATCATTATCTTTGTTATGCAAACAAACATTATAAAACGAATAAAACTTAAGTAATATGAAATCGATTAACCAATTCCTCCACCAGACAATTATCAACGGGAGTAAAAAGACAACCCTCATCCTCGCTCTCTTATTAATAGGAGTCACCAGCTTTAGCTTCGCCAATGGGACCAATGATATTATAGGTGTTAACGGCACCGACAGCGTCAAGAGTACCGACATCGCCAATCCTGCAAATGGCAGCAGTGGTGCCTATCCCATTAGAACGCAGGTAAGCACATCCTTCAAACAGGATTTTAAAAATGCCGAGATCATTAGCAGCGAGGTGAGCAGCAATTTCACCAAACTGACTTTCAGAATGAACGACATGGTCTTGTTTGCTTTCTATGCGGATAACGGCAAATTAATAGCCATCGTCCGGAATATCCTCTCTTCCCAGCTGCCCATTAACCTCATGATGGACCTAAAAAAGAAGTATCATGATTACTGGATCACAGAATTATTCGAGCTCAATGGAAAAGGACAGAATTGCTACTATATCTCCCTGGAAAATGCAGATGCCAAATTAGTCTTGCGCTCCAATGACGATAATGCCTGGGAAGTTTACCAGCATACTGAAAAAAAATAAGCCACCTGGCCGCCGTTGCTAACCTATTCAAACCAGCAAAAAACATCTTAATAGCTAGCTCGGTAATGAGCCGATTAAAGGATTTAATCGGCTCATTTTTTTATTATATAATTGGCGGTCTCTTTATCAAAAAAATGGGTATTTGCCAGGCTCCTGGGGAAGTTTTTACCCGTTCCGGCTATACCACCCAACATTAGGCGAACTACGGACCGGCAATTGATCGCCTATTGGGCACTCACCACTTCGGTCCGCTAATTGGTTAATATTGCATATGTCAAAGGTCTTCCGATACAGTTTAAGGATTTTGGCTGGCTTCCTCTTACTTTGGCTCATCCTGGGAATAAGCGCATGGATTTATTTTAAAACTCATAAAGCCGGGCTGATGGCTAAAGCCAATTCTTTTTTAAACACTCGTTTCCAGGGAAATATTCATATCAAGGACATCAGTATCAACCTTTGGAATAATTTCCCCTACCCCGCCCTGCAGATTAATGGGGTTACCATAGATGATTCCCTATATGCCCGGACGGGACAACATACGTTGTACATGGAAAAGATCAGGATCATTCCCGGCTTCAGGGGACTATTCAGCAGGAATCCTTCTATACGAAAGGTTGTTCTGGAGAAGGGCGGTCTCTACCTCTACCGCGATAGCCACGGCTATTATAATGGGTATGTTTGGTCCGGCAGGCAAAATAATCCCGGGCAGGTTATGGCCTCAATAGCACCTTCCCTGCCCTTGAAGGTCCAGCTGGATGATATCAATATTTCCATTTCCGACTCTACCGTACATAAGTCCTATGATTTCCAGGTGCACCATCTTTCTATGATACAGGAGCCTCCTGTGCCCTCCGATATAGTGACAGGTCCG
>PLXD01000606.1 GCA_003151295.1 Chitinophagaceae bacterium
ATCCGCAATTAAGATGTTTTGCATTTTTTGTTTTTTAGAAATGGAAGGAATACCAAATATAGATCATTCAATGTTTTTTAGCAGTATTGGAAATTCCCTCCTTGTATGATCTTACAGCAATCATCAGCTTTTTATACTTGTTGATCCTGAAATGCAGCAGGGCAATATATGCAGATATTGAGAGGAAGGCAAATAAGGACAGGCCTCTCTTCCATGGAGATTGCAGGAAAACCGGCCCAGTGTTCCTGTAATTTTTTCAGCTCCATATCAATTTTTCCTTTATGAACGGTGCGAAATGCTTGTTATGTATCTCTCCGCGTTTTTTATTTTCCGCCAGGGAGGGTCCTTTGACTTCTGCAATTTCATCCGGGATTACATTTTCACCATGCAGGAACAGGTGTATCTTCTCATAATCGGATATCCCCTCTATATCTTCGCGTTCATGGGTAGTAGGTTTTCAAGGGGTATTGATAATCGGTAATTTTTTTAATTTATAGTGATTCCCCTTCATTGGGTTTTTCGTTTTTCTTACTCAAAAGGACATTTAAGATCAAAACCGACCAGGAATTTACTATTAACGAAAAGACTATAATTATTTTATATTACAATATTTGCCAGTTTATTACGTATACAAGCCAGCACTTGTTTGGGTAGCCATTTGGAGGGGAATCGAATCTTTTCTTGTAGTCGACGGACTACATGCAATTGGACGTTTAACTATGAAATACTGCTTTTTATGTTAATAACTTGTTGTCAATTTTGACAGTGTTTAACTAGCAATCCGGTGAGTAGGAGTTAAAAGTACGACTGGCTGAATATACGACTGGCTGAATAAATAGAATCCAATGAGCTATGTATCTCTTGAAAATTCTGAACCGTTTTTGAAATGTTTTGAAATGATCGCCCGTAACCGTTCTTGTACGATCAGCGATTCGGTTCTTTATCTTTCAGGAAAATCCGGAAAAGGCTTTATTACGGTTGCCGGGGTATTGCCTGGCATCGAGATATTGGTAGTAAACGTCTCCATGCTTTCAGAAGACCTGTCTTTCAGCTTTTTACCGTCTTCCGACGGATCTTCTTACATTTTATCTTTTGACGAAATAGGCGTTTCTGCGGAGCCCGGGAATGAATTGACCTTATTGGGACCCGGTTGGACCCGTGGCCATGCCGATTCTTCTGTTTCCATTACCGACGCCGATCAAGGCAAGCAGGTGGTTTATCCCAAGGGACGGGTTGTCCGGTCACTGCTCGTGAGGGTTCAAAAATCGAGCCTTGGGCAATTGGTGCACGATTGGGATATCCTGAAGATAAAGGAGGTGGTGGATCCTCCCGGCAGCGAGGCTCCCCGTCTTTGCTGGCCGATGACCTTTAAATACAGGCTCCTGATCGGGGATTTTATGGAAGGAATCATCGATCATCCTTTCCGGGAGCTATTTGCCCTTCGAAACGTGTCATTATTGCTGGAATACCTGTTGCAACAGTTTTTGGCAATGGATAAATTGATAGCGGAAGGTCTGTTCTTTAATGACCAGGATGTCAGCAGTCTTTCCAGGGTCGAGGAGCATTTGTGCAGGAATTACAAAAAGGAGTTTCCGGGTATAGAAAAGTTATCAAGGATCTCGGCGATGAGCCCTACAAGCCTTAAGACAAAATTCAAAAAGTACTTTGGGGATACCTTGTTTGGATATTATCAAAAGAACAAATTAGAGCACGCAAGGAAGCTATTGGATAGTAAAGTGCCGGTAAAAGTTGTAGCGACGGAGATCGGGTATTCGAACCCTTCGCATTTTACCCTGGCATTTAAGAAGGAGTACGGTTTTTCGCCATGGCATTACCTGAACCCGCAATAACAGGCTAAGATATATTTCGAATCTTGAATCGATAACTATGAAACCTCTGAATCTTTATTTCCCCGAAGCGGAAACCCAGTTTGATCTTTGGTATGCGGAAAAACTGCCGGTCGGCGTTGAGTTGCTTTGCTTTCAAAAATCCCGGTCCACCTTGGATCTCGTTCTTCCCGTTTTTGAAAAAGAAGGGATCGTACTGACTTTGTTAGATTACTCCGGGGATCTGCAAATAAGCAGCGGACGACACCCCGATCATTTCTTTTCTGTCAATCCGGGCATCGGGATTCTGACTTCTTCCGGCGACCCACTGGCACTGAAGTCATCTCTTCTGACACCTATTTCAGTGGTAATGATATCGATCCCTATGGATTGGATCGACCGATTTATGAAGGACAATATCAATTTTGCGAAGATCGCCGGGACAATTGAAGGAACAGAAAAAATGGTCACTGCAAAGCTCGGCAGGAAGCAGATACCTGTTTTGTCCGAGCTCATAACCACAAAGCGTAAAGAGAATAATGACCTGCCGGGGCCGCAGAACCAGGTATTATTCCTGATAGAATATTTCTTATGCCATTGTCATAAGAACTTTTTCAGGGATGAGGTTTCCCCCGCCTTAGACAACGATGAGGATATCAACCTGGTCCGGGAAGTAGAATCCTATATTTCGGAATACTATTGTTCGGATAAATTCACGGTGGATACCATCCTGAAGAAGACCTATACCAGTTATCATAAATTGAATTTTTTGTTCAAATCGATCCATGGAATGACTATTTCCGAATATATCAGAAATAAGAGGATCGAACGTTCGAAGGAGATGATAGTGGACAATACCAAGTCCATCAGCCAGATCGCTTATGAAATAGGGTATTCCAGCATCAGCAATTATATACTGGCCTTTAAAAAGGTCTACCGGATCACGCCGGGAAAATATA
>PLXD01000001.1 GCA_003151295.1 Chitinophagaceae bacterium
GGCTACCTCAAAACAAACACGCTCTCCCTCTTATGGCAATGCCGTATGTCATAATGATAAGATTTAGTGCGAATAAGTTACTGATTTTAAATAGCAGTGTTTTTGGGAACTTGTGACATCTCTTGCTAATAAGCGTATCATGTTAACCGGCGGTGCTGGATTCCTCGGTTCTTTTGTGCTGGAAAAACTTCATTCCCGGGGTTGTAAGGATGTTTTTATACCTAGAGAAAAGGAATTTAACCTGGTGGATGCCGCCGGGATTAAAAAGGCCTTTCAAATTTCAAAACCACAGATCGTAATCCACCTGGCGGCAAAAGTCGGCGGGATAGGCGCTAATCGTGATAATCCCGGAAAGTTCTTTTACGATAACCTTATGATGGGAGCTCAACTTATGGAAGCTGCCCGTCTTTCAGACGTGGAGAAATTTGTTGCCCTGGGCACTATCTGTGCTTACCCAAAGTTTGCCCCTTTGCCGTTCAAGGAAGAGAATTTGTGGGATGGCTATCCCGAAGAAACCAATGCCCCGTACGGCCTGGCTAAAAAAATGCTGTTGGTGCAGTCCCAGGCTTATCGCCAGCAGTATGGCTTTAACTCCGTCTTTCTTCTTCCAGTCAACCTTTACGGGCCGCGGGATAATTTCAACCCTGGTACCTCCCATGTAATACCTGCGCTAATAAAGAAATGCGTCGAGGCTGTAAGGTTCAATATTCCGGAAATAACGGTTTGGGGTACCGGGGCTGCTACACGGGAGTTTTTGTTTGTTGAGGATTGCGCAGAAGCGATAGTACTTGCGACAGAAAAATTCGATAAACCTGATCCCGTTAACATAGGCGCCGGCTTTGAACTATCAATAAAAGACCTGACCATCCTTATAGCTAAACTTACCGGTTTTAAAGGGAATCTCCTTTGGGATTCATCAAAGCCTGATGGTCAGCCTCGCAGAATGCTGGATACCTTCCGGGCCCAAAAAGAATTTGGGTTTAAAGCCTCTACGGGCTTTGAGGAGGGCCTGCGCAGGACGATAGACTGGTATCTTGCCAATCCTTTCCCCGTGAGTTAAATGTCCGCTTGAACCAATAGCTCCATCTAAACTATCTTTTCTTTGTTCAGCGTCTAATATATGAAAAAGTTTTGGCAGCGCTTACTATTCACGCATATTACGAACCTCGCTCCTGAAAATAGCGTGGCTGGATGGAAGAATGATCTCTCTCGATTGTTCATTCTTATTCTGGTTTGCGGTATAGCTGTTTCTCTTTTATATTTTGTCCTGGTTAATGTGTTTTTCTTTCCGGGTACAGGCGCTTATGGCGGGCGGGAAGTTTTTCTTCTTCCCAGGTATTATCTTCAGCAAAACGACCTTGCATCGGGGGTTTTTCATGAATGGGGACGGCTGCTGCTTTTTGGCGGCATAATCGGATTATCTTTTGGGGCTGCTTGCAGGTACCTCGGCCGACCAGGGTTACAGACAAAATACTTCATTGCAATTCTTTATTTGACAGCTATCGTGCTGGAGTTGTCTTTTGTCGGGTTAACTCATAATGGTTTTAAGCATATCAGGTTACAGGTGGAATCAATAAATAACGGGATTTGGCCTTCGCTTGTTTATCTTTCAAGACTCCCGCAGTTTGGCGGAGTGTCTGTTCTGGGAAAACTCAGGTATATTTTTATCTCACTTGGCGGCAACAACTCCGGGTATACAATACCAGGNNCTATTCTGGTTCGTTTCAGTGTTTAAACGGCCGGCAGTTGCATGGGGATTGCTGATGATGTTATTTAATACACTGCTTTTGCCAGTAATATATTTGATGACGCGGTGTCTTATGAGTGAGCGGAATGCCCGGCTATCCTCCATTATGCTGCTTGTTACGCCTTCTTTAGCTATGCATTTTTGTTCAATGCTGGATGTCTGCGCATCCGTTGTCACGGCAACAGGATATCTGACATTGCTGCTTTGTTTNNTAATGCGCGGATATGGCCTTTAGGACTTATTGCCGGTCTTTCATTTACTATTGCCGCTCAGGTGACGTATGGCCATGCCATTCCGATCCTTGCGGCTTTGCTGGCGTTTTATTATGTATCACGCAATATTGATTTTAACCGCAAATCATTTTATTCGGCGTTGTTCCTTTTCCCCGCGCTATATTTTGCTGCGGAGTATTGTTTAAGCGGAGGAACTTCTTTTTACACGGTGCGTGCGTGTAGAATAGCCGGATTGGTTAAAGCCGGATTGGATTCACGGCAGTATCCATTGTCTCAGTTCGCAAACCTTGCTGTTATGGCTATAATGGGCGGCGTGTTATAACTGCCGGCAATGATAAATTCTATAGTGGTCGCAGTACGGGAAGTTTTCAGGCAGGGGAAACAGGGGGCGCCCACGCGCACAGGAATGCGCTTCCAGGCCCGCCTGTTCATGAGCATTATAGCGTCCTGTATCGTGCTCTTTCTGGTTATGCAGAGCACTGTCAGGCTAGAAGTCGAGCGGACTTGGCATTGGGCGTTCATTCCCGGCTGGACGTTGGGCGGAATTTGTCTTGTTTCTGCTGCTGTATCCGTCGGACGCTTGCTCAGGAAGCCAAGGGCAGCGATGTCGGCCATGACAATCATAGGGTGGACTCAGCTGGCAGTTACTGTGGCATTGGCGATAAGTATCCAGGATTATTATTAGTCGCCCAAGTACTAAAAACTAATGGGAACAAGGACGAATCAGGCAATCAAAGGGACTTTAACAAGTCTCCTGCAATACGCATTGCAGATCCTGTGGCAGGTGCTTCTGTCTCCGATCATACTTAAGATGGCCGGAAAAGAAACCTTGGGCGCCTACTCGATGGTGATGCAAATCGTGGGATACCGGATAATTATGGATTTCGGGCTGAGCGTCGCAGTCAACAGGTCCATGGCTTTTTATTCCGGCAAGGACTCTCCCGATGCGCTGAACAAGGCCTTCAGGGCGGGGCGGATGTTCCTTGTTGTAAGCAATGTTCTGGCTGGCAGCCTTTTGATAGCGGCCTCATTCGGGATGACCGAATTATTCTCTTTTACTACTGCGCTAAGCGGTGATGTAAAGTCATCACTCCTGCTTTTCGGCGTGTGGACACTTATCCGGGGACCTTTCTGTATTTATGAAAGCGCCTTGATCGCCAGGCAAAATATGTCTTCGGCAAACATCGTCGCCATTATAGGGAATACGGTACGAATTTTGCTTTCCCTGTTTTTAGTCTTTAACGGTTGGGGATTAAAAGGATTGATAGTTTCTACAGTTATTGCCGAAGCCGCGGGCGCAATATTAAACAGAGCTATTTATCTGCGCTCTTATCCGTCTCCGGGCGGACTCCTGGAAATGCCTGGCGGGCCAATATTTAAGGAGATGTCGGCGCTAGGCATACAATACTGGTTCGTTAATCTGGCCTATATGTTTTTTTACGGCAATGACAGTCTGATCGCCGGATACCTTTTTGGCGCAGCGGCTGCCGGGGTTTATTACACTACAAAGCTCCCGTCATTTTTTGTTTTTCAACTTGTTTTCAGGCTTTCGGATAATTCAGGTTCCGCCATCAGCGAGTTGTTCGCTAAGGACAATCAAACACGCTTGCGGGAAATATATCTAAAGCTCTTAAGGTATTCTCTTCTGGCGGGTTTTCCCCTGGCAGTGGGAATTATCGCCTTCAATAAAAGCATTGTCTCTCTCTGGGTAGGACCGGCGCAATATGCGGGAGATCTGATGTCCGTAGGGCTTGCGTTCTTCGCCGTTACGCAGATAATCAGCCATCTCAATGCCGCCTTTATGGTGGCATCCGGCAACCTGGCCCGGTGGCCGGGACTAGCTGTAGTAATGGGTGCAGTTGGCCTTGGCTTAGCGTTGCTGCTCGGAAAGATATTCGGAATTCAGGGCGTCTTGATCGGGATAGCAGCGGCCGATTTTCCTGTGTTCTGCTATCTGTTCACTAAAACGCTAGCTCTTTTAAAAGTCAGCCCACAATTGGTTTTTGTGGAAAGTGTACGAAGCCCTTTTTATATCGCTCTGTTACTTTCCTTCTTGGGAGTTATCCCGAGGCTTTTCAGGTTGGATGCGCTTTTTGCCGTTGTTATCGGTGTGCCTGTTGTGTTTATTGTCGCTTGGTTCATACTACTCTTCAGAATAGGCCTTCATCACTCAGAAAAGACGGAAATAAAAGCGCTGCTCATTCGTAAATTATGCCCTCACTGACTATAGCTATCCCGACATATTCCCGGGCGCAGAAACTTATGCGTACTCTGGAAAACCTAGATAGGGAAATCGGCGCGCAACAGCTTAAGGATCCTATTACGGTGATCGTAAGCGACAATTGTTCCGAAGACAATACTAAGCAGTTCGTAGAGTCTTTTCATCCCTCTAATTATGAGTTGCGCTATTTCAGACAATCTGAAAACATGGGGTTTGATAGAAATCTTAAGTTCGTCTATGATCAGGCGGATTCTGAATATGTCTGGTTCATGGGCGACGACGACCTGCTTACCCCCGGAGCTATCCTTAAAGTGCTCACTGCGCTTGCCACTACAACTCCGGACCTGCTCTTGTTCTCTTTCCGGCAGCCGCCGGATTCAAAAGTAAGGACCTTTGAGGTGGTTGAGCCGTACGAGGTGATTACGTCATCCCCAGCCATAGTTGAACTAGTCGTAAAGTATCCGAAAATAACCATCTATGTATTGCGGAAGCTCTGTTTTTCTGAATCCCAGGAGGAGGAATTACGCTCGTTTATCGGAACAGGATTTATTTTTCTTGATATTGCTTTTTCTGTGTTGGACGCAGCAGTCTCCCCGAAGCTTTGCGTGATCGCGGAGCAGTTGGCTGCCTGCGATCCGGATTATTTGAAGGATGTTTTCGATCCCGGCGCTATTTTAGGCAGCGAGAAAGCAATGTCTCACCCTTTTGTTCTTAAACACTTGCCGGAATTACCGGAAAGACAGAGAAGCATGGCATACCGGGGGTATTTACAGTTCTTGTTCGCCTATAAAACCGGAGCGCTTCATCCTCACAATCCTGCTGCGTATGAGACAGCAATTAAAAAAATAGATTTTCGTGTCTCCGAATTAATTGTGCAACCGAAAACTCTTTTGCAATTTATTTTATTGAAAACAAACTGTGCCAGATTTTACTTGCTGCTTCGGCCAGTAGTAGCCAAAATCCGACAATTGCTATCATTCTCTTATGGCGCTAATAAATAAAAGTTATTTTAGGCCGTTGTATAATCTTTTTTCTTCTTTTTTGTTCGACCCGCTGGTTCCTTTACAGAAAATCAGAGCTTTTCCTTATTTTTTGAGGAATCTGGCGGCTTACCTTACCTTAAATACAGGCGGTTCTTTTAGGATTTCATTGATAGATTTTCAATATACCACTTCGGACCGGTTTCTGGGCGGAGGCACGGACACCGGACACTATTTTCATCAGGATATGTGGGCGGCGGGGTACATATATAAGAACCAGATAGACTGTATTGTCGATGTCGGTTCTCGAATAGATGGTTTTATCGCCCATGTGCTGCCATTTTGCCGTGTTGTTTATATCGACATACGCCCCTTAAGATTCTCCGCCCCTAATTTTGAGTACAGGCAGGGAACCATTCTCGATTTACCTTTCCCGGATTCAACGGTGAAAAATATATCCTCTCTGCATGTAATAGAGCATATCGGTCTTGGCAGATATGGCGATCCGGTTGACCCGGATGGCTATAAAAAAGCGGCGCAGGAGATCATTCGCGTTATGGCGCCGGGCGGGCGGCTCATACTTGGTGCCCCGGTAGGAAGAGAGCGCCTTTGCTTTGATGCGCACAGGGTGTTTGATCCTGCGACTATTTGTGCGGTCTTTTCTTCTTTAAGTTTGATTCATTTTTCATTAATAGATGACCAGGGAAATTGTGTTGTTGATAATGTAAAATTTGAAGATGCACTAAAGTGCAATTATGGGTGTGGATTGTTCGTTTTTGAAAAGACAAAAACGACCCAAACCGCGACTAGGCCTTGTCTTTGACAGAATGACATCTGTTTGTTAGATGTTATGCGTTTCTCATTAATCTGCAGCAGGAGTTGCCCCGTGAACCAACAGGAAGAAGAAATACGATTGCTGGATTACTTGCGTGTCTTAGCAAAACATAAACTATTGCTTATTTTCGGAACTCTTCTCCCGGCTTTGTGCGGCTATCTTATTGCGACTTTCTGTACGCCTGTGTATTCAGTAGAAACGATGCTTGAAGTAGGAATCATTTCCGATCATCCCATTGAGCCTCCCGCCTCTATAAAGACAAAAGTCGACATGAAACTTTATGAAAATATTGTTTCCAAATCGCTTTTTATAAGGGACGAAGAGCGGCCCGAAATACTTGCGCAGACTTTTCCTAATACAAATCTTGTTCTGATTAAGGCAACATCAAGCAATCCGAAACTCGCAGAGAAGCTCTTGGCCGGAATAACTGCGTTAATTCTTAATGACCATGAAAAAATAGTCGCTCAAAGTAACGCAAGTTTTGTGAGTGAAATGAAAGACCTTGAGGCGCAGTTTGCTGTTCTCGAAAATAAAAAAAGTTCGTCTCTTGAAACAAATTATTTCCGCCTTGTTGAGAGGGCTGTCGGACCGCGGATTGTATCACAAACGCGAGTAATACAAGAACCCGTGCCTTCCCCGAAACCGATTTCTGTGAGTAAAGAGTATGATGCGTTCTTGGCAGGGATGTTGGGATTGGTTCTGTCGGTTTTATATATTTTTTTTATTAGTAAAATAGAAGCACACGATAAAGACGGCCCTCTTCCGCACAGTGATTCCGAATAGGTTTTTTGTGGCTATCAGCTTATATTTTTCTCTCTACACTCTGAAATTATTACATAGTAATAATTCATGAACTATCCTATTAATAAATTGTTTTTAAGAAAAT
Source organism: Chitinophagaceae bacterium (assembly GCA_003151295.1). Classification (GTDB taxonomy): domain Bacteria; phylum Bacteroidota; class Bacteroidia; order Chitinophagales; family Chitinophagaceae; genus Puia. Next base: position 6,903 of record PLXD01000001.1, read on the forward strand.
ATAATCGTGCTCATACGAGGATGCAAGTAATATCTTTGAGTTTGATCACTGCGGTTTCGGTATGCTATGGCGTCGCGATCCACTACCTGTCTGGGTATGCGATATCCCCTGTCAGCGCAACACTTATGACCGGGATAGGGCTAGTGGCACTATACTTAGGGCTGGATTTGTCTGTGGGGACTGAGTACTATTCTCCAGTGATGTTCGCTTTATTGTTTTTAATCGGGTACCCTGCACAACTTATGCACATGGTCCTGAGTAGGGAGTCCTATCTTAGCGCTGGCTTTGACAGTACTGGGCAATTCGTTTTTTCTGCTTCAACTTACTCGACAGTAATAACTATTGCCTGTGTAGGGATCTTGGGGATACTCTTCGGACAACTTGTAGTTAAAGCCATTATATCGATCCTGAAGAAATGTACGGAATGCCTTCGTTTTAAAAAACGAATAATTTGGCCTTTTTGCATATGGCTTATCGCTCGAATTAGATTCCCGCAGCCGTCCTCAGCTACTATCGTTTTCAATGGACTTATAATGGCATTTGTATTCGGGATAATTCTTGATTCTGTTATGTGGACATTGGGCATTGGTCAAGTAGGGCTTTCAGGGGGAGGGGGGGCGTTGCCTTTTCATTTGCTCGGAATCATGTATTATTCGCGACTGTTTCTTTTACCTACCATTAATTTCGTACTAGCCGGATGGAGTTTGCAACTTAAAAACCGCAGACTGGTTATGTGGGCATTCGCTTTTATCCTTATTGAAGCGGTATTTTGCGGGATAGTTAGTATTAGTCGGAGTACACTCATTTATAGAGTCGTGCCAATAATATTTTTCCTGTCCCTGTCAAAGCCATTACGACCCCGTCATGCTTGGCTAATGTTAAAGCTGTTTGCTGTAGTTTTTGTTGCGTTTTCGCTTTTGATTCCAGTTATCCAGAGCCTTCGGAATCTGGGATATAGTACTGGGCATCTCAGTGTTGCCGATATCAATTTTAAAACTTTATTTTCTATACAAAGCAGTGAAAGTTTATTTTCCCAAGTCAGCATAGCGGCTTCATTTGCATTTAGACGAGTTATGGGGATTTGTGAACTTATGGCTGTATCCTCATATCCGATGCATGGAATGAATATTTTCTGGGATATGGTCACAAATACGGGATATTTTGGATATATACAACCTGCCATATTTGGATTACAACTTCCCAATGAAGGAAAAATGTCTCTTGGCGTTTCATTAGGTTTTTTTGGTTCTTTGTTCCTTAGTGGAAGTTTATGGACAGTATTCTTCGGGGCCGCAACTGGTTCAGGCGCAATATTGTTTGCAGAAGCCATGTTTAAAAGATTGGGTACACCTCTTTTAGGATGTGGGATCGGGATTATTCTTACCCTTTTGGTTTGGGATGGTCGTGACACACGGACAATTGGATATGGGATTGTTACGGTTATACTTGGATATTTTCTTCTTAAGGCAATATCGGTTGTCTCAAGCCTATGTCATATAAGTGATTGAAAGAGTGAACTTTAACAGGTATTAGTATCA
>PLXD01000619.1 GCA_003151295.1 Chitinophagaceae bacterium
CTTTGAGAACGAGCTCTACCATCTACGTGTATACGGACCCAACGGCTTCTTCCGCGAGTTCTCCGGCAATGCAGCCGATCCGCGGGTGGAGATAAGCTGTGAATACCAACATGAAAATCAACGTTCCGGCAAAATGCCCACCGGCCGTATCGAACTAAAACTACGCAACCTCGACAGCCATCAAAGTCAGGCGGTGGAAATCAAAGACAATTCCTATAAGAGTGGAAGCCATACAAAAATGCTGAACCCGGCAGGCGCCACCGGCAGCGAGGCGACTCTCGTCCTGGACCTGGGCCCTAGCCATAACTGGTATGACTTCAGCGTCCGGGTCAAAGATGCCGCCTCGTTTGAAAAAAGATATGCAGGACGGGTAGAGACCGGGAAAGAAGGCTTCAGCGACCCGCTTATCGGGGGTGCTTAATGCTGGGATCCGGCAGGGGCTGATCGTTTAGGAGTATCTGCTCAATGTCGAAAGATGACACACAGCAGGAATGGTTATTTTCAAAATCAGGAGGCCCTATCGATTAAACGATAGGGCCGCTGATCTTGCTTGCTGCTTATACCATCATGAACTATCTGCTCCTTTAACTATTGAGACATTATTTATTCCACCACACTCTCGTCAGCAGGTCATCGGTCCCCTGTGCCTGAACGGCATTATTATAGTTGACCGTGTTCTCGGTCTGTTCGGAAAGGGGATAACGCACACGTCGTGGCCATGCCGTTATTGCGCTGGAAGGTCCAATCATTGTTTCTTTCGGAACGCCCGTTCTTCTCCATTCTGACCAGCCTTCGAAACCGGTGTAGAACATGGAGAACCCTCTCTGTATGCGGATCTCATACAATTTTTCGTCTGTAGTACCAGTATAAGCAACACCAGGCTGTGTGTAATAAGCGGGGCTTGCCGTGATATTTATCGGGAAGGGGGCCGCCAAAACAACCAGCCGGCTTGAATCATAGCTAAACTGGTCCTGAATGCCTTTCAAATAATAGGTTTCTGCATCACTGCCACTGGTAATCAATCCACGTTCTTTACCTTCTGCCAAAATAAACTGAACTTCAGCACAAGACAGCAACATGCCCTGGGCAGCTATAGGTGAAGCAAAGGAATATCCCGCAACGGGCATCAAAATAGGAGCTTCCTGGGATTGGTTATTGGCCCCTCCATTATAACTTGTCTCAATTGTACCTATGCCATTGGGCACACCCATATACTGAGGGTTATTGGTCCCATAAGTGGCCGGGGTAGGCATTGCAAAATAGGCTATGCGGCGATCATTGAGCAACTTCAGGTTAGTTTCCAGCGTTGTACTCAGATGATAATCTCCAATCGGAGAATTATGATAGGCAGGAAACTCAAATCCATTATCTGTTAAAAATTCAAGTGCAGCCTGATCATTATAGGATGCGAAGACCGGATATGTGGAAGGATCTGCTGCGATGGCGCTCATTTCAGCGCCCACATCGATCTTAGCTGCGGTAACATTGGACATGCGCATCAGCAAGCGCAGGCGCAGCCCATTGGCAAATTCTTGCCAGCGTAGTGCGCTTCCACCCATCAGTATATCAGAATTGATGGGATCTGTACCCGATGCAAGAAGCGTATTGGCTCGTTTCAGGGAATCCATCAGGGCATAATAAATATCCTCCTGCCTGTCATAAGCCGGCTGAAAAATCCCCGATGCTTTACCTAATACAGCCTTGCTATAAGGCATATCACCATAATTATCGGTCATCACCTGAAACATCCAGGATCTCATAACCAGTCCGACACCTTCGTTGTTCAGATCACCTTTTTGATGACTGAGCAGGCGATAGTTTTCAACGTCCCTTAACACGCCGAAAAAATTCCAGAGAAAACTGCCTTCTGTCTGACTGGCCGTCCAGGCATCATCGAACCCGCTGTTATACTGATTCGCGTAATAATCCCCGACCACACTGGCTCCGAACTGGGAAATATAAGAATAATTTCGAACAGAATTCTTAATGATCGTTGGCAGAAAAAGCTGTTCGTTATCGATATGATCGGGCTGGTTGGGGTTTTGATTGATCGTATCAAAACGTTTTGTACAGCCTGCGGAAAACAATAGCGCCAGGGCCACGCTTCCGATAAATAGTTTTGAGTTCATTATGCTTGAAATTAATAAATTAGAAATTAACACTCAGGTTTGCTCCAAAACTTCTCGTAGTTGGCAGGCTGAGGTTTTCGAAACCACCTACCAAACCACTTCCCGTAGAAGCACCTGTTTCCGGATCAAATTGATTATTCTTGGTGAAAAGGGCCAGGTTACGGCCTACCAGCGAAATATAAATGTTCTGGATCGGCAGGTTGGCATATATTCTCTTAGGCAGATTATAGCCAATCTTTGCCTCCCTCAGTTTCACAAAAGAACGGTCAACCAGCTGTTGTTCGGAATTATGGTCATAATAACGCTTGTAAAAGTCACGCGGACCGGTTCCAATTAAACCCTTGCTATAAGAACCGTCAAATATCTGCAGATTGCGGGCATAAGAAGCATCGGGCTGCAGAACACCGCCATCCCGGTAATAATCGAGATTATAAACGTCACTGGGTGCATGTTTCAACCTCGCACCCGCGGTTTCGGCCAACTGACCGGCGCCGGTTGCCTTATTGATGAACCGGGAGACCATCACCCCACCATGGTTCATATCAAACAGGAATTCGAGGTAAATACCTTTGTATGAGAAGCGGTTTGTGATCCCAGCTGTCCAGTCAGGATTAATATTACCCAGGTACATGGAAGTAGGTGTAACCTGCGCCCTACCATTGGTTCCGATAATGGGCATACCCTTCAGTGGACCATTTGGTACACGTACGAATCCAGGACCATAAAGAGCTCCCATACGCTGACCAACAACCGCTTGGATAGAAGCATCTTCTCCTGGAGCTAATTGTACAATCCTATCGACACCGGGAGAGAGTGACACCACCTTGCTGATGTTACGGGCATAGTTGATCATTATATTCCAGGTGAATCCGTTATTTAACCGGACCGGAATAGCATTCAATTCAATTTCTATTCCCTTGTTGGATATTTCACCCGCATTGATTACCTGGCTATTATATCCGGAAGAAGCCGGAGTGGGCAGGGACAGGATCTGGTTTTTGGAATTGGTGCTATAACCCGTCACATCCAATCCGAGCCTTCCCTTGAACAGGGCAATTTCAGCGCCTATTTCAGCCGTGCTGCTTTTTTCCGGTTTCAGATTCAGATTATTTAACTGGCCACTTTCAGATACGGAAGGAATACCATTGTATAAGGGCTGTTGACCATAAGGAGTCAGGATGTTATAAGGATCGGCATCATTACCTGCCTGCGCATAAGCCAGTCTTAATTTCAACAGATCGATCTTTTCAGACATGTTAAAGATCTTGTTGAANNTGATGACGGTAATGTGCTGGACCAGTCGTTACGGCCCGTTACATTCAAATAAATTTTACCCTGGTAGTCAGCCTGCAAAAAGGCGTATAAACTATTCGTTCTGCGGTACTCATCATAGGCAGGATTATTAACTGTAGACCCGTTATTATTCAGGCTGTAAATACCCGGAATAACCAGCGATTGGGTACTGGCCCCACGGGAACTACGGAATCTTTCCATCGTATTTCCACCGCCGGATAAATCAAAATGAAAGTCTTTAATTTCCTTTTTAAAATTGATTAGGAAGTCATAGTTATTTTCCTGGTAACCAAGGGTAGTTTCACCGTATAAACCCTGGGGATTATTTAAGCTGCTGTAAGCCTTCCTGGTGGGCCTGAAATCAGTAAAATAATCCGTTCCTGCCCTGCCCATGATGGTTAAATTATCCAGGATCTTATAAGATAATTTAATATTCCCGTAGAGCTGATTCTTGGTTTGACCACTGGTGTTTTCATAGGCAGTAAAGAAAGGATTGTCATGGGAATTGCCATAATCCTGTGAAAATTGCTGAATCCCCTTCAACCCCGGTTGCCAGTAATTCCGCAGGCTGTTCATATCTATACTCCTGTCAAACCATACAAATTCATACATGGGTGTTCCATTGTCATAACCCAGATTCGGGCGACTTGTACTTTTTGTATTGGTATAAGTAGCTGCCACATCCGCTGTTAACCGATCAGACAATTTATAACTTGATTTCAGGTTGAAGACATTCCGGGTCAGGTTATTATTGGGTACAATGCCCACTTCATCGTTATTGGTATAGGAGAACCGGTAATTTGCCTGATCATTCCCGCCAGTCAATCCAACCGAGTTATACCGTGTATGCCCTGTTACGAAATAATCCTTCATATTATTCGGATGCGGAATAAAAGGTGTAGGGATAATATCGCCCCGGTTAGGCAGGTTGACATCGGCACCGCGGAAACCGTTCTTAGTGGGTGAATTGAATTGGGCAATCAACCTTCCGTCCATGGCAGGGCCCCAGCTTTCATCCCAGTCTTCATTAATGCCGTTTGGATAAAGGCCGTTATTACTGTTTCCGAAATTGGATCCTTGGTACAGGCCATCTGCGCCAGCACCGAATGAATTCTGGAATTTAGGCAATAACAATGGGTTTTCCCAGGTATATCCGCTGGTTAGACTCACGCCCATGCCCTTTCTGCTCAATCCGGATTTAGTGGTAATAACCAGCGCTCCGCTGGCCGCCCTTGATCCGTATAAAGCAGAGGCTGCTGCCCCTTTCAAAACGTTCACCGACTCAATATCCGCCGGGTTCAATTCGTCCAGAGAACTTCCGTAGTCCGGGGTTGAACCACCTGGGTTGGAAACCGGATCATTGGAAACCGGAACCCCATCCACTACAACCAGCGGTTGGTTTTTAAAATAGTTTAAAGAAGATTCCCCGCGAATGGTAATGCGGGCGCTGCTGCCCACGTTGTTGCCGGAAATAATATTCACCCCTGCTACCCTTCCGGATAAGGAGTTGACAAAATTATTATCGCGTGCTTCATTCAGGGTTGCACCTTTCACTTCCTGGGTAGCATACCCCAGAGAAACTTTCTTTTGAACGATACCCAGGGCGGTTACAACCACCTGACCCAGGACGGCATTCTTTTCTTTCAGCCTGACCATGATAGAGTTTTTCTGCCTGGCCCCCTTTACGACAAAACCCTTGAATTCTCCTGGCTCATATCCTAAAAAGCTGAAGCTGAAATCATATTTATTACCAACGGCCAATTTCCCGAACAGGAAGACGCCGTTGTCATCTGTAACAGAATATACACTTACATTAGTAGCGGTATTCCTGGCTACTACGGTAGCTCCCTGTAAAAGTTCACCTTTTTCAGTGAGCACTGTTCCTGTTACGTCAGCCGTAACCGAAGCTTCCTGTGCAAAAGAGCTTTGGCTCACGAGAAGCAGGATGCATATCCAGCTCCAGAGGGCCATTTTTCTCTTAACCTGTCTGGTTGTCATTTGAATCTGCCTGGTAAAACGCGGAACGTCATTTCCGCAGCTTGTGACCCGCCGTAGTTGGTTGAGTGGTCGTTTCATGTTAATACTTGTTTTGGTTTGGAAGGCATAACAATCCCTTTCACGCCCGTAAAGCACGCGGCACGAATAAAAGAAAGGCCCTGTTTATTTAATCTTTGGATAGAAGCACCATAAAGCCATCAGTCGTTTTTGTAATCTGTAAACCATTCATATTCGCAATGACTTTCAGGATAACGGATAGGGAGTCAGTTTCTAATACCCGACCCGAAAAATACATATTGGCCAGTTCGGTTTTACGATATTCTATGTGGGTACGATAGTGTTTGGAAAGCTTGCTCATGACTTCCGACAGGACTGCGTTGTCGAAGGCCATATCTTCGTCGTCCACCGCCGCTTTTGCGGACCCATTCTTCGGAAGAGGCATCTCATCCCTGAAGGAACTTACCGTAGCCAGCATCTGTCCGGTCTCGTATTTCATCTCCTCCCCGGGTAGAAGGAATATATCTTTTTTCCATCCCTTTAAAGCATTTCCTGCAGGGTGTACCATCACCTTCCCACTATACAACTTCACGGTGACGCCCGTTTTATTTTCGTTGACACTAAAAGAAGTACCAAGCACCGTAGTGGCCATGTTGCCGGCATATACGGTTAAAGGTCTCCGCCGGTCCTTGGCCGCCTGAAAGAATGCCTGCCCCTGCAGGTACAGATCCCTTTTATTATCCGGGAAATGTTTCCCGTAACGGATGCTGCTATGCGGGAACAAAGTGACCACGGAGCCGTCTTCCAATTTCATTTTTAGCTTTTGATCCGTACGGTTGGTGCTCAACTGCCAACCTTCCCCTGTCTGCCCGGCCTTTAGGACGTCATTTCCGGTGGCCACTGACCGCGTAATCGAGTCTGCTTTCTCGTTTTTCGATTTGAACATCCAGATGCTCCCCAGGATGAACAGTATGGAAGCGGCCGCAGCAGCCCATCGCCAGGCTATCCGGACAGGCGCCCGCCGGTCTCCGATGGAAGGATGGCCAAAAGTCGCTCGCCTGATCTCCTGTAACATCTGCTCCTTGTAATGCCCGGGAACCACGGACCCTTGATCCGGATACCCCGCGCCGGAAAACCCCGAATCCTGATACCCTGCCTTTTCAACATCCCCTTTCCAGCTATCGATCATATATTTTTTCCATGCTTCCGGATGTTTCCTGAAATACCGCGACACAAATGCTGCCTCATTGCGGGAGCAACGGCCATTAAAGAATTTTTCAATCAACGCTTCCGTTATATGCATGTAAAGATTCTATGAGTTGTAGTAAAATTGAATACGTATGAGAGGATCATCAACCCCTACCCGAGAAAATAAAAAATTTCCGGGCTATCCGGCCAGCAGCAGGGTGAGCAGGAGAAGCAGGAGCGTACCGAACGACCTGATTTGCCGCAGGGCCTTTGTGACATGGCTTTCGACCGTTTTTACCGATATGGATAATTCCCGGGCGATCTCTTTGTTGGTAAATCCATGGGCAGTCTTCAATAAAATAACTTTTTTACGCACAGGCGGCAAACGTTCTACGACCGCCGACAAATAATCCGATGTTTCGAATGCGCTGGCCGGGAAAGCCATGCCCGTGCCCTTTTCGGAACTCCCTCCCTCACGAAGAATGGTGAAGAGCTTTTTTTGAGTGGCCTCTTTCCGGAGATGGTCGATCAGTATCGTACCGGCTATCGTAAAGATCTGCGTATCCAGGCTGAAAGCCTCCGAGAGTGTATGCCTGGATCTCCATAACTTGATAAAAGTCTGTTGTGTCAACTCCCTGGCAGTCTCATGGACCCGGGTCCTCTTCAAAAAGAATCTGAATGTCTTTACATGGAAATCCTCATAGACTTTCACAAAAGCAGCATCAATACCTTCTTTTATCGCAGTTATCTCGTTCATTCGGGATAAAAAATTTTATGAATACCTGTCCTCCCCGTCACTCATGGTGTTACTCAAGGGATGCAAGTTGCATAAAGTTATCTTGGTTTGTAAATTATATTAATGTTAAGCAAATTAGTTGGCTCCTGATCTGTTAAGGTAGGGAAAGAGATTTATATTTTCCATCAAAAATTTTTTCCGGGCCCGGTTTTGGATTTTTTCGACGGTCCTGAACGATTAGCAAAACCCTTACTGGAAACCTATAAAAGACCTTATACAAGACCTTAATCCAAGGCCGTTCAAAATTTCTCCGGAAGCCGGTCCGTAAGTGCATGCAGAAAGTCGATGATCTCTTTTTTCTCGGCGTCTGATAATCCCAATGGCGTTGAAGAAAGGGTCTGAAACGGAACGTTCATTCCCAGTCCTGCTCCCCCACCCAGGTTATAAAAATCCAATACTTTTTCCAGGGTTTGGAAAGCCCCATGATGCATATAGGGGGCCGTGACGGCACTATTGCGCAAGCCCGGCGTCCTGAAAGCGCCCTCATAGAAAGATATGGGAAAGAAATCGTATCGGCCGCTATCCCTGTCCGCCTCCTTCCGGGTGAACTCGTCCGTGGCCGGTACTCCCAGCACTTCGAATTCAGATCTGTCATACAAGGGAGGCGTCAATCCATTGAACAAGGGCGCAAAATGGCAGGTCGCACATTGGCCCTTTCCCATGAACAAATTGAATCCCCGGACCTGTGCTTCCGTCATCGCTTTTTTATCACCTGCCAGAAACCTGTCAAAATCGGAATTATGCGGAGCCAGGGTGCGGATAAAAGCAGCGATGGCGGCGGCGATCCCGTCAAGACCTATTCCCTCATCATGGGCTCCCTTAAAATGGGTTCCCCCATGATTGCTTCCGGATAATAATACAGCGGCGCGGGGAAATGCTTTTGCATAGAGAGAAATATAACCGGGCCTCGCCCGCAATCTCCGGCATACAATATCATAATCGGCATTCATCTCCGTTGGACTATGTATCACCTCTTTTACCTGGTCCTCCAGGCTCCGGGCCCTTCCATCCAGGAACTGGTTGTACTGATAGGCTGCATAAAGCAGGGTAGGCGCATTCCTTTTCACCGTTGAATGCCCGTCGTAAGCCAGGCTCTTCGGTTTCCTATCTGTGAAATAATTTGCAGGCTCATGACAACTGGCGCAATTGCGGGTATAGTTGCCCGACAACGCCTTCTCAAAGAATAACCTGCGCCCCAATTCAATTAAAAAGAGATTGGCGGAGATAACAGGACCAGGCTCACCACCACCCCCATTTCCGGCATGAGGAAAAGCATCCAGGTTGAAGGCATCGGGACTAAAAATATTTTTGGCCCTTGTGTTCAATACAGGGTCCGTATTTAATTCCAGGCCTATCGCACGGATCCATTCGCCTAAATACTGCTGCAGCGGTAAGGCAGCCCCCGTCAGGAAAGCCATGCGGTCGAAAGAATCAAAATCGCAACCCTGCTCCAGCATTAACAATGAGCGCCCCAGGTAAAATCTAACGCTGTCTCCCGTTTTGTCCAGGTAGGGACGAAGGATCTCCCGCATGGACTGCAGGGCCGCATGCGATTCAAGGATGCCGCTCTTCAGTGCCGGAGCATCGAATCCCGTGATGCCCAGGGCTATGACCCGGATCAGTTCGAAACGCAGGCTCTCCAGCACCTGTCCATCATCTGCCTTGAAATCATACAAAAGAGATTCCAGGTCCTGTGCGGAATTGTTTACCAGCGCAGCCTGTTGCGTCAATGCATCCTTTTGTCCGTCAGCATTCTTTCCGTATAATAAGGATTCGATGACCTGCAAGCCTGTGGGCTCCGCATATTCCATATGAGGCTCTTCGACTTCCGCCTTCGGCGGCGCATTATAGACCATGGATGTGCTGCGAAAAAAATATTCCAGGAAGAATTCGATCTTTTTGTACCGAAGGCGGCAGTCTGCCAATGCTCTTTTCGCCCTTAGCAGGGTCAGCGTGTCTTCTTTGCGGATCGAGCCGATCGCCTTCTCCAGCTGCAAGGCGCTGGCGGCAAATTCCCGGGATCCGTTTTTAAAATATGCAATGGCAGGCCCCACCCCGACAGAAACAGGAGGCGGACCTTCAAGCCCGAGGACAGCCACCAGGGCGCCTGCGATTACTATAATAATCAATCCCTTTTTCACACGTTGAACTTTACCCTACTCTACACTATTTATTTTGTCACCACCACTTCAAAACTGTCTTTGAGGTTCCCGAATTCATCGCTCACGGTATAGATCGTTATACCGGCCGTAGGACTCACGGTGAGGCTGGCTCCTGTCTCCTGGCTTTTATTCCAATGGTATTCCCCGACAAAAGACGCGGTCAGCGCCAAAGACACGCCCTTTTGGATGTGTATGACCGAATGTTGATTCACATTCTTCATCATCGTGAAATGATCCCTGATCACCCCGTCGGCACAGATCCATTTCCAGTCCAGGCGGTTGTTCGTCACCTCAATCATGGAAGCGCCTCCATGATCGGCATCCGAAAAATACATGGCATTGTGGGGGTACCTGCGCTGTTTTCCACCCAACTGTCCCGCGGAACCGGTGACGATATAGACCGTACCTTTGTTATGCAGGGAATCTTTGATATAGGGACTGGAATTTTCGCTCCCGTCATACAGCCCCGAAGAATTGCTGACATTATGCTCGGCAGGGCGGAAGCTCGCTTCCATCCCATAATGCCCCATCATCAGCCTGGATCGTTCATAATCATGACTGTGACCGCAGAGT
>PLXD01000178.1 GCA_003151295.1 Chitinophagaceae bacterium
ATGTTGCTTTCTGGCAGAATTCCGGATGGGAAGCCTATTATAACTGGCGGAGAACGGGGGTGCCTACTTTCTCCCAGGGTGGTCCGGGCATCGGCACCCCCAACAATCAAATTCCCATCCGTTGGCTCTATCCGACAGATGAACAGGTCTATAATACCACCAATTACCAGGCTGCCCTCTCCAGCCAGTTCGGTGGTACGGATGATATTACAAAAACCATGTGGCTGACTAAATAAACCTGCAGAATTCAAAATCCAACCGGCAAGGTCTTGTAAAAGATCTTGCCGGTTTCTAGTTTAAAAAATAATTGCCATGAACAAAAAACTGTTTATTCTTATTTCGGGTTTCCTTCCTTTTATTGCCGGCAGCGCACAGATTGCCGACAGCAGCAGGCGTGAAGTGAAATTGCAGGGAGCGGTCAATTTCCGCGACCTGGGTGGCTACACTACCGGTGACGGGCCTCATGTCAGATGGGACAGGATCTACCGGAGCGCAGATATCAGCAAATTGACCGATCCCGACCTGGATACGCTGAAGGGCAGGTATATTGCCTCCGTCGTGGATCTCAGGGGTGTGGAAGAATCGAAGAAAGCGCCCGACCGCCTTAATACCGGTACGGATTATATCCTTTGCCCGGCCGGCAGCGACAGTTCTCTCAACGATTGGATGAAGACGATCGCTTCCCTGCTGTCCGGCGGCGACTCCATGATGAAGGTATACTATTCCAATACCCTCTTCCTGGCGGATCGCTATCGGCCCTTTTTTCAGAAACTGCTGGATCTGCCACAAGACCAGGCCCTGCTCTTCCATTGTACGGCCGGAAAAGACAGGACGGGTATCGGGGCAGCCTTGCTATTATATGTGTTAGGCGTTCCTTATGAGACAATCGAGAATGACTATGCGGCGACCGATTACTACTGGAGGACCGCCAATGCGAAAATGGTCAACATGATGGTGCAGAACATGCATGTCAATGAGCAGGTAGCCCGGGACATGGGGGCGGCCCGCCGGGAATATATCCGAACAACTTTTGATATGATCCGGAAGCAGAATGGGTCCGTCGACAAATTCCTGAAAGGACCTGTCGGACGCGATGATGCAAAGATCCGTTTGCTGAAGGCGAAATTCCTGGAGTAGAGCAGACTATTTTAGAGTAGCCTCCGGATTAGTCTCTTTATATTTGCCTGATACAGCAACTATCCGGTTTATGAAGAAATATCTTTTTACCCTCAGTACTTTTTTGCAGGTACTCCTGCTGGCCTCTTCGGGCTATGCACAGCAGGTCGCACAAAAAGCTGCACAAAAAGTCGCACAGCAAGCCCCATTCCATGACGAAATCAGTGCGTTCCTGAAGCAGGATAGCGTGCAGCCTCCACCGCAGCACGCTATCCTGTTTACGGGAAGTTCTTCTTTTCACTACTGGAAGGAACTGGCTAAGAGTTTCCCCGGCTATATGGTCATCAACAGGGGATTTGGCGGATCTTCGCTGCCCGATCTCATCCGGTATGCGAATAAAATCATCTTCCCATATCATCCCCGCCAGATTGTGATCTATTGCGGCGATAATGATCTGGCCTCTTCTGACACCGTCTCCGCGAAAACCGTGTATGGTCGTTTCAGGACCTTGTATAAACTGATCCGGTCACGCAGCAGAACGGTGAACATCTTATTTGTTTCCATCAAGCCCAGTCCCAGCCGAAAGAACCTGATGCCTAAAATGGAACAGGCCAATAAGATGATCCGTCGCTTCCTGGCCAAAGAGAAGAATGCCGGTTTTGTCGACGTCTATCATCCCATGCTTACTCCTGCCGGCACGCCGATCGAAGATCTTTTCGTCGGGGATAAGTTGCATATGAACGAAAAAGGATATGCTATCTGGCAGAAAGCTATTCTGCCCTATCTGATGAAGGACTAGCCAATACATTCATTAATATTATAGGTCCCTCCATTACTCAGGGTGGAATGGATACTCAGGGTAGAATGGGGATTTTTGGGGTCAAGGGAAGCATTATTTGGAAAAAATATCCCAGTATGGGAAGGTTCTGGCTTTGGCACGTAGAGTAACTTATTTGAAATCAAGGTGATCTGAATTGGTACGGCGATTGAATATTACTATCCAAATTACACTGAAAAAACTACCGTATCATGACAACGAATCTTCCAATCAGCTTTTTACAGGAAAAGATCCAGGAACTGCAGACTGCCTTATTTTTTGACGATAGTGAGTCATTGTTAAAATTTCCGACCCATGTAATCGCCGGAACGGAAATAGATGTAGAAGGTCAATTGTGGTTCGTTATTCCCAAGCCTCTTCAGCAGTTGGGAGCATTCAACCATGAGTTCCATGCAAAACTTGATTTCTTTAAAAAAGGAAAAGAGTTCTATATAAAAGTCTTGGGTAAGGCCAGCATCGTTATCAACAGCGACGAGATGGAAAACTTTATGGCTACTTCCGAAGAGATGGCTCAAAGAGTAAAGGACGGAGAGATGATCGTGATAAAAGTAGTCGCAACCAGCATAGATTTTTACGAGACCCCTGCCCGTGTCAATTCTCAGACCTGGATCGAAAAGGGAAAGATCCAGTTTTCAAACTTATTCCTGAGTGCTCATAATGGGCTGGTGTTCAGGGAGAATATGAACAAGTCATCCTCTCATGTTTAATTAATAAGTGTAACAGGTGCATTCACAGAATAGCAATGAACAAGTGCAGATGGCGCCGCTCCCTTAAAAAGAGCGGCTTTTTTATTTAATCATTTAAGCCCGATATCTTTCTCTTTCTCCAGGAAATCTGCTTTGAGATCCAGCCCCTTATGACCGGTATTGAGGAGGGCATCATCCGGCCGTTCGGAGATCGGGGTCCAGGAAGATACCGGCGCTTCTACCCTGAAGGGCTTATTGGTAGCAAGGTTGTAGGCGGAGATCAGGGACCATCTGGCTTGATCGCTGTTGTTGGCATCTGAACGGTGGAGCAGGTTGCAATGAAAGAAGAGGGTATCTCCCGGATCTAATTCCACGTAGACAAGTTCCATCCCTCTATCCAGACAGACGTCTATTATTTTCTGATCGGCGCCCACTTGTTCCCCGGCAAATCCATGTTCGATGCGGCCCAGGAGATGGGAACCCTTGAGGACCTGCAGGCAGCCATTTTCCCGATTCGCTTTCGTCAGGGCGACCATTACGCTTGTCATCTGCGGGTACAGGAAACCATTCTTATACCAGTAGCCATAGTCCTGGTGCCATTCCCAGGCTCCTCCCACTTTCGGTTCCTTCTGCATGAGTTTAGAATGGAAATGAGCAGGAGCACCCCCCAATATCTTTTCTACCGCACGGAATATGCGCGAGCAGGTGGAATAGGCTCCGTATACGTCTTCTCCGGGAGTGAACCAAAGGGCCAGTTTGGTCTTCAGGCCCTGTTGATCGTTCAGGTCGAAGGAATGCTTGCCCAGCACATCATCTTCCAGGGAAGTTCCGTAAAGCAATTCCACTTCTTCCGCCGAAAAAAAGCCTTTTTTGATGAGGAATCCTTCGATATTGTATTGCTCAAGGTCCTGATCGGTAAAACGGGAATAGATCATATGGCTGTTTTGTAGTTGCGGTTGAATATAAATATACTGATATTCTATCTCTGCAGTTCGTTCCCGGTAAATTCGCTATATCTTTTGTATGGTCCGGTAAAAGAAGGGTTTACTACCTTTGATTTTCTTATAAATAGCAGCAATATTGCTATAAAATTCCTTTCTGTTTATATTCAACTTTTCCCTGTACTTAGGTGTTACCTGTAAAATATGAACGCAAAAAACAGTAATATGGGAAAGACAACAGGCAAAATATCCCTTACCTTCAAATTGGGAGGGGAACGTGAGATCAACCGGATGGGTTATGGAGGGATGCAACTTACCGGAACCGGCGTATGGGGTGACCTCAATGACCGTGACAATGCGAAGCGCGTATTAAACGCCGCAGTAGAAGCGGGTGTTAATTTTATCGATACAGCTGATTCTTATGGGCCGTATACCAACGAGGTGCTGATCCAGGAATCCATCGGGCAATATTATGGCAAGATTGTGGTAGCAACCAAGGGCGGACTCGAACGTCCCGGACCCGGAGAATGGGTGCCGAACGGCCGACCGGAATATATCAAAAAATGCATCGAGGGAAGTTTGAAGCGCCTGAAAACGGAACAGATCGACCTTTGGCAACTTCACCGTATCGATCCTGCAGTTCCTGTTGAAGAGACTTTGGCTCCCGTTGCTGAAGCCGTAGCTGCCGGTAAGATTAAATATGTGGGCCTGTCCGAAGTCGATATCAAGGGCATAGAACGTGCGCAGAAAATCTTGCCTATCGTATCGGTACAAAACTTGTATAACCTCAGCAACCGTAATTGGGAAGAAGTGCTGGATTATACTGCTTTGCATAATATTGCATTTATTCCCTGGTTCCCGCTGGCATCCGGCCCCGAGAAAATGCAGGATAAGATCGGCGCTATCGCCAAAAAGCACAACACCACCGTGGCGGAAGTGGCTTTGGCATGGCTGCTCAAACGCTCATCCAATATCTTGTTGATTCCCGGTACCAGCTCGGTACAGCATTTGCGAGAGAACCTTCAGGCGGTGCAGGTAGCGCTCTCAGATGAAGAATTTGAAAGCCTTTCAAAATAGATACAGACATTTAATCATTGACAAATTTACAATACCGATATCATGAGTACTAAAAAAGTATGGTTGATCACAGGCTGTTCGACAGGCTTCGGCCGTGAACTGGCTAAAGAAGCTTTAAAAGGCGGCGATGCGGCAGTTGTTACAGCCCGTAATACCGACGATATTAAAGATATCGTAAAGGACTATCCGCAAACGGCTATTTCATTGAAACTGGATGTGACGGATCCTTCGAACATCGAATCTGTTGTAAAAGAGGCTAAGAAGAAATTCGGGCGCATCGACGTATTGGTTAACAATGCCGGCATCGGTTATTTTGCAGCCATCGAGGAGAGTGAAGAAAAGGAAGTCCGACGGATGTTCGAGATCAATTTCTTTGGACTGGCTAATATGACGAAAGCCGTCTTACCCACTCTTAGGGCGCAGCGGAGCGATCATATCGTAAATATTTCTTCTATAGGCGGCCTTATGGCATTCCCGGGGGTAGGCTTTTATAATGCTACAAAATTTGCCGTGGATGGATATTCCGAAGCGCTCTCAAAAGAGACAGCGCCGTTGGGTATAAAAGTTATCCTGGTAGCTCCGGGCCCATTCCGGACAGACTGGGCTGGCCGTTCTGCCAATAACAGTCCTGTCGTGATCGATGATTATGCGGCTACTGCTCAGGCAAATAAAAACAATATTAGAGGGTATAGCGGCAATCAGCCTGGAGATCCTGTACGGGCCGCCAAAGCAATTATCAAAGCCGTCAACGCGGAAAACCCGCCTTTGCACTTATTGCTGGGCGCTGCTGCTTTAAAAAATGGCCGCGTCAAGGTTGAACAATTGAGCCATGATTTTGACGGATGGGAGGAAACCACGCTGAGTGCTGATTTCCCTAAATAGAAGGATCTTATTTTATTTGCGGGGATACCAGTTCCGTAACCGTACTTCTATTCCTTTGTTCCCAGCTTCTACCAGGCGCTTAAAGGCATCGGTATCGCTCAATCCATTTTGGCCCCGGTAATGATAGGGATAAATAATGGCGGGTTTAAATGCCAATACTGCATCTGCTGCCTCCTTAACATCCATGGTATAAGGCAGGTTCATACATACAAAAGCCACGTCTATATTTTTGAGTGCCCGCATCTCAGGGATGCCTTGTGTATCGCCTGAGATGTAAATATTTTTACCTCCGAACCCCAAAATATACCCATTGCCTCTTCCTTTTGTATGCCGGGAATCCGGGGTTTCGGGAAGGTTATACATGGGAATGGCGCTGATGCTAATTCCTGCCTGGGTCGTAAAATTGCTGCCGTTCTTAAGTACTAAGACTTTTGCCTTGTACGATGCTGGTAACTTATCTGCCACTGCCTGAGGAACCACCAATACTGTTGCCGGGGATATTACAGCCGCGAGGGTGCTGGTATCAAAATGATCGCCATACATATCTGTGATCAGTATAATGTCAGGAGCCGATAGGCCTTTATAGTACGCCGCCCCGCCGGCAGGATCTGCATAGATGACTTTATTATTGACCGTTAAAACCAAACTGGCATGCTGAATGGGTTGTATGGAGAGGGGCCCATGCGTGGTTTGCAGGATATCTGGAGCAATTCGCTGGGCATAAGACTTTCCAATAGCCACGGCAAAGAGTAATACAAGTATTCTGATTTTCATAACGATTTGATTTGTGGTGGCGTAAATATATGGAATATGAGAATCCGTCAACTATCCTTTTTAATACTTTTCAATCCCTTTGTCCACCATACCAGTTCATCAAACATGAGGATCGAGGAGGATTTTAATATTTCATTGGGCGTAAACAAGCCCTCCTCATCGATGAACCGGTTCGAATTCCTTCGGATGGCAGGCCAATTTTTACTTCCTGGGTGGCTTGACCCTGGTGATACTGGCCCTGGACCTGGTTTTCGGGGGGGATCCTTAAAGGATTTCATACGCTTTGAAGCGAGACCCATTTAGAGGGTCTATCTCTCCATGATTAAAACGGTTGATTTTGGCCTGGGGCGTTTTTCCAGCAATGCAGGGATTGTTAGCGGATTTACCGGGGGAAGCCTGTATGTGATATATCGGGAGCGGGGGGTGTTTTATAAAAACAGGCGGTGTAAGGAATATGCGAAACGAATGTGTCTTCGGGAGTAAGTTCCTGGCACAACAGGACGGCACAATCCAATCAGCCATGATTTTCATATATTTGTAGCTATATGGCAAAAGAAAAAAATAAACCCGTTCCGGTAAGATTTAATTTGAAGCTTTTGGAAGTGTTGAAGGAGGAAGAAAAAATAGAAACTCCCCAACAGGCCTTAAACTTCCTGGCAAATTTTTGGGAGAACAACCGACCGGCAAAGGACGATTTTGCAAACGAGTTTAAAGACGTTAAGACACCGATCTCCACTCCGAATGTGAAAGAACGTGAAAAGAAAGGCGAATCAACAGGAGCGCCTTCCGGCCTGTCCGGAATTGACCTGTCTATCTGGAAGGCTGAGCAAAAAGAGAAAAAATAAATACTTTTTTTCATCTTGCATGTATAAATTGAAGAGTTCTGATGCCGAACCTGGGCATTGATAACTCAACAAAGGACCATCTTGTTTCACAGTAAGCGATTTGATCGTATCTCCGTTCAAGGCGACCATGCGCACCGAATCCGCCTTATATCTAAAATAGATTCTGCGAAGACTTCTGTTTCCGGCCGCATTGAACAAACGAACCAACAGATCACCGCCGGAATAGATCATGGAAGAGACATCCCAATTTGCCGTGTCCATATCTTTGGTAAGAGTCATGTGAAGGAAGAGAAACCAGTAGTCTATGATCAATCCTTGCCGGGCAAAGACATAAATCAAGTCACTCACTAGATGGATAAATAATCGAGAGTGAAAAAACAAAAACAGTATGATTTTAATTACAGGGGTTACGGGTCATTTAGGAAAGGCTGTATTGGAAAGCCTTCTAAACAAGATTTCACCCACGGACATTGCTGTACTCGTAAGGAATAAGTCAAAGGTCGCCGAACTGAAAAGCAAAGGGATAATCGTTCAGATGGGCGACTATGATGACTATACCTCTCTTGTTAACGCATTTATAGGGATAGACAAGCTTTATTTTGTGTCGGGCAGTGATTTGCACAAGCGCCTTTCGCAGCATGAAAATGTGGTAAATGCCGCAAAGAAAGCAGAGGTAAAGCAAGTCATATATACCAGTTTGCAGCTTAAGAATGAAACCAACATGTCACCCATCGCCTTATTGGCTAAAGCCCATTTTACTACCGAAAAGCTATTGCGGGAATCCGGTCTGGATTACTCCATCCTTCGTCACGGCTGTTATGCAGAGATGATACCCCGGCTTATTGGTGAAAAAGGGTTTGAAACAGGTAAAATATTCTTACCTGCCGGTAACGGCAGATCTTCTTTTGTCACTCGTAAGGATTTGGCAGAAGCTGGGGCTGTTATATTAACAACACCCGGCCATGATAACAGGATTTATGAACTGACCGGTGTAGAATCAATCGACTTTACTGAGGTAGCAAAAATACTTTCTTCCATTGCCGGCAGAAGATTCGAATATTTATCTCCTGAACCGAAGGCATTCACACGGACCCTTAGGAATGCCGGTGTACCGGATGAAACCATTCAATACCTGCTGGGTTTCGGAAAGGCTATTTCCGAAGGAGAATTTGATCACTTGACCAGGGACCTGGAGAAACTTCTGGGTAAAAAACCGACTACTGTCAGACAATTCTTGAAGATTTTCTACAATCAAAATTGTCTCTAATTGACTTCGTTAACCTTAACGTTTTTTGCTCAAATTTATACCTGTCTATTGCAAACGTAAATTCGTCTTTTTCATCCTGGCCCCAATTTCTGCTGTAATGGGCATCTACCTGATTAGAGCGGCTTTCACGTATCAGCGAACTTACTGAGTCATTTCATTTTTGACGGAAGCTTGATCGTCTTTCCCGCAACCATAAAAACACCTTTCCCGAGATGGTGGATAGTCTGCGGGTGTTTTACGGCCGTATCGATCCATGCCTTGACCACCTCAAGCACGAAGAAGTTGTATTTGTTGACCATGACCGTATCGACGACCTTGCATTCAAGGTTGGCGTAGCATTCGTCGATGAGCGGCGCTTTGACGCTCGATGCGGGCATCGCGGTGAGAGCGAAGGTCTTAAATTTATCAATATCCCTGCCCGACGTATTGCCGACACGCACTACTTTCGCCGCGAGTTCAACGGTGGGAAGATTAATAACGCATTCCTTGGTCGCTTTCAGGATATTGAACGTATAATCGCGATTGCTGATGACGCATCCTATAAGTGGTGGCTCGAATTCCAGCATGGTATGCCACGACATGGTCATCACGTTGTTCCGCCCCCGACTCGCAGTCGTCACCATAACGACCGGTCCAGGTTCAAGCAGGCCATAGACCTTGGATAATGGGAATGATTTCTTTTTCATTGCGTTTTATTATGTAAGTGTTTCATAATTCCGTCGTTCAAACAAAAGCAGGTTCATCTGACTTATGGAAAAAGTTTCAGGAATGACAATTTCATATAAGTTATATAAATGCTTGAAAGGAAACTTATCTCAAAAATAAGGAGAATTTTTCCTGTGACAAATTCTTGCTGCATAGGAGGCCGGCGTCTTTGCTGAAGTATACCCCTGCAAATGAAATTATAATGGCGATAATCAAGCCGAGCCATTTGGGATTAAAATTAATGGCGGTTTGTATTCCATTGCATATTATGAATACGGCCCCAATTTTTGTTTTGTTTATATCAAATTATTACTTACCTTTAACGTAAGTAACGTAAAACGTTAGTATGGTTGTATCATTTGGATCAAAGGAAACGGAGAAAATATGGAATGGGATAAGAATCACTAAAATGCCGAATGAAATTCAAGAGGTTGGACGACGGAAATTGAGAATGCTGAATAACTCGCAAAATTTGAATGATTTGAAAATACCACCATCCGACCGATTGGAAAAATTGTCTGGAAACTTAAAAGAATACTACTCCATTCGGATTAATGACCAATGGAGAATTATTTTTAAATGGAAAGAGAGCAATTCATCGGACATGACGATTATTGATTATCATTAACAAGTCTATATGAGAAGAATAAAGAACATACATCCCGGAGAGATCTTACGGGAAGAATTCCTGCTTCCGTTAAATATTACCGCCTATCGTCTGGCAAAAGATACGGGTATTCCTCAGACAAGAGTGTCCGCCATCATAAAAGGCAATCGGGCGGTTACGGCCGGAACGGCGTTGCGATT
>PLXD01000161.1 GCA_003151295.1 Chitinophagaceae bacterium
TGATCCTGTTGAATTGAATGTTATTAAACTGGAGCGTATTTTGTTTATAGGAATCATAGAAATCCAGGAATTCCAGGATACTGATATTCCTCTTCTGATAGTTAATCAAAAACTCGTGCATGAGCCTCTCGAAATCGCCGGAGAATTTCGGGTCCATGCTCCGGTAGAGCTTGTTCTCCGCAATCGCTTTTTGCAGGGAGCGGGCCACATTCTCTTCCACGGTTGCCTGCGTGCTCTTTTGGGTGGCGTCGTTGAAGGCGATCATGGCCTTGGCAGATTTGATATTACCCTGGTTGCGGTTGAAGAAGGGCAGGTCGATGGAAGCGCCGATGCCGTAATAATTGTAAAGGAAGCTACCCGCTTCGTCATATCCCAGCGAAAGGGTGAGGTCCGGTACGGCCAGCGACTTCTGATAGTTATAATTCAACTTGCTGATATCGGTATTGGTTCGGGCGATCTGCAGGTCTGTCCGGTTACGATAAGCCGAATCCACGAGGGTGGTGACCGCGTATTTCCCCGGATCGAGGCTTTGGGTTGCCTGGGAATCGGGAACGGGATCGATATAGAATTGCGGCTTAACCTGCAAAAGCAGCCTAAGCTCGGATTGCTGGTCGTTTATCTGGTTGATCAGGTCATTGTATTCGCTTTGAAAACTATACAGTTGCGCCTTGATACGCACGACTTCTTTTTCGGCGATATATCCCTTTCCTTCCTGCTCTGCAAAGGCATCCACGATATGCTGCAAGGCCCTGATCTCCGCATCGTAGACCCTTGCAGATTGCTGCAGGTAGTAAATATTGAAGAAATCGGTCCGCAGGGTATACTTTAGGGTCCGCAGAAGGTCGAAGAACTGGTATTCGGTAAGGGTCGCAGTGGCCTGGACCAGTTTGATCTGTTTATTTCGCTTGCCGGCCAGTAAAAAGAGCTGGGAAAGGCCTGCCGTCGTTTCATCGTTTACTCCCAAAGGGAAAAATTGATGCAACGTACCGGAATATAGGGTATGGCCGATGCCGAAATTGGGATTTGGCCAGAGCCGTGCCTGTATGATCAGGGCCTTGTTGGCCTCGATATTATACTTTTGCGCAAGGAGCAGGAGGTTGCTGTCCAGGAACATTTTTTCCACATCGGGTAAGTGTAGGCGTAGCGTATCCACCTGCTGCTGCGCTTTCAGCAGGTTTCCCGCTGAAAGACATACCACGATCAGAATGAATATTTTTTTTTGCATAGGTTTCTGTACTGTTTTTGAGTGTGCAAAAGTATTAATTTTCAATGTTAAACAGGGGTTAAGCACACTTGAACACGAATATAGTGCACTCACGGTTATTCCCGGTCACAGCGGCTGACTTACTCCGGAAGCATCGTTCATCCCTGTTCCGGCATGGGCCGGGCAAGGCGTTCTTATTTTATATGGCAAACAAAACCGGGGGGTATACTGAAATCAGCCGTTCATCGATTCCGGGGGAGGGGAGAAAGTATCATGCCAGGGGGATAAAATCCGACCGGCGGGCCCGGTACAATAGCAGATCTTTGTTTCCGGGTTGTCGTTAGCCGGAAGGCTGAGCTCTTCGAGACCTATCTGCCAGTGAAAAGATTTGAAGGTGTTTTTATTGGTATCCGTGCTGTTATCGTAGCTAAAAGCAGCCTGCTGGCCGCAATTCAATTCCACGATCCATTCCACGGCCGTCTCCGTAGGATCATATTTGCTATTGTAAGCATACGAGTAGTCGTAATCATTATCCCAGTAGGCCTGGCTGGCAATACTAAGGTTCAGCACCTGCAATGCCAGGATCAAAATCAGGCCCAACTTCGATATATGGATTATTTTCCGCATTGAAACAGTGTAAAACTATTCAAAATATCCCCCCTTCGTAAACATTATTAATAAACAAATTGTTAAAGCGTTAATTGCTAAAGCGATATGCCATACCGGTATCACTAAAATGATACCGGAAACCTGAAATTTTTTTCACAAGGGCTATAATCCTTTACAGGCCGGCGTTTTGGGCCAACCGAAAAATAATCAGATCTCTCCGGGGGCGCTCCACGTACTACCAGGATGAAATTTTCTTCTCAAAACGGGGCGGCTGCAGAGATCGGTCTAAGCCCCCGGGGTATTAAAACGAAATCCTACGCCATGTATTGTTTCGAGATTCACGTCCGGGTCGGCCTTGAAATATTTTCTGAGCTTGGTAATGAATACGTCCATGCTCCGGCCCAGGAAATAATCGTCCTTGCCCCATACGTTCAGCAATACTTCTTCCCTTTTCAGGATACGGTTTGAGTGTTCGCAAAGGAATTTCAGCAGATCGGCTTCTTTCTGGGTGAGGTTGAAGGTCTCTTTTTCAATGGTGAGTTTGAGATCGGTATAAGAGAATTGAAGGTTTCCGATCTTGTAGTTGAGTTCTTTGTCAGAATGCATTTTCCGGGTCCTTCTCAGGAATACTTCCATTCGCATGATCAGTTCCTGGATGCTGAAGGGTTTGGTGATATAATCGTCGGCCCCGCTTTGAAATCCTTTGATCTTATCCTCTTCCATGGATTTGGCGGTCAGGAACAGGATCGGCACCATATCACTCTGTTGCCTGATCTTTTTGGCGACCGCGAACCCGTCCTTATTGGGCATCATCACGTCCAGCAGGCAAATATCGAATTCATTCTTGTCGAACTTATCTATGGCGGTCTGACCATCGGGACACAATATCACATCATAACCTTCATCCGACAAGTTGTCCTTGATGACATAACCCAGGGAGAGATCGTCTTCCGCTAATAACACTTTTGCTTTAGTTGCTTGCATAGAACGTTTAATTATGGGGGATAAATAATCGGAATTCGGTGCCGATGCCAGGCAGGCTGTTCACCTTGATCTTGCCATTATGCGCATCAATAATACGCTTTACGAAGTTCAGACCCAGTCCAAAGCCCTTTACATTGTGTACATCGCCCGTAGGCACCCGGTAGAATTTCTTGAATATATCCTTGAGATATTTTTTTTCGATGCCGATCCCATTGTCCTTGATGGAAATAAAAAAGTCGTCTTCCAGGTTGCCCGTTTCCACGACAATATGCGGATCGATGGAATATTTCAGCGCGTTTTCCAAAAGGTTCACCACGGCCAGCTCCAGGTGTGCTTTATCCGCATGGATAGCGGTGTTGTTGTCTTCCATCTTCAGTTCCACTTTGGCATTTTTCTCTTCTATCAGGGGCTGCACTTTATTAAGTGCCTGCTCGATGAGATGCTGCGCCCTGATATTCTCCTTTTCTATCGGCAGGTCTCTTGACTGGGAAGCGGCTGCTTTCAGGAGTCGTTCCACCTGGCTTTGCAGATGCTCGGTCTGATTCTTGATGATTGCCGAATACCTTTCCAGCCTGTTGGGTTGACTCAATATATTTTCCTGGGCCAGCACATCGGCCGCTATCTTCATAACGGCCAGGGGTGTTTTGAATTCATGGGTAAAATTATTCACAAAATCCTTTTGGATCTCCGACAGGAATTTTTGACGGTAAAAATAGAACAGGCTGACGGTCAGCCCGATTAGCGCCATGAATAGGATCACGCTGCTGATGATCCAGAAATCCATCTGTTCCAGGATGTATTGCGACCGGTGGGGGAAATAGAGCAGGATATGATCCGAATTGTCATTGTCCGTGAATACAGGCAGATCGGTCATTTCCTGCGCGGTGGCATATCGCGAGGCGGGGCTGGGTATGAATTCCTTGTATAGGTATCTTTTTTCCGAAGTGCTGTAAGCCCCCAGCACGCAATCCGTCAATACATCGAAATCGGCGAATTCCTGCTTCACCCAGAAAACCAGGGAATCCTTATTGGGAATGGTATCGGCCTCGATGATGACATAGTTTGTACTCGGGTTCCTGATCAATTGATCGAGGTTGAGACCGGGCTTGTCATTCATTTCAAGATCCTCGAATACTCCCCGGATGCTTTTCACAACGTTGATGTTGAAGGTGCGTTGTTCAAAGGAATAAACCTTGTGAAGCCAGTATAGCTGAACCCCGACGATAATCGCTACCAGCAGGGTAGCCGACAGAACGATCCATCCTAAGGTTTTAGAACGCATGAACGGCAAATATTAGAACGCATGAAAATCAAATAAATAGGTACTGCAAAATTGCTATCCTTTATCGTCCGGAATGAATAAAAATGGTTAAGTGATAGTTAAGTGAGTAATAACATTTTGATTGTATATTAATATACAAATGATTGTTAATATTCGGTTAAGAAAAAAATATTTTTTTTGTGTGGGCGGTGTATTTGGATAAATTCATGGTGTAATTACACATTGTTAACAAAAATGATCGATAGTTATGAAAAAACTTCTCCTGATTGCCAGTTTAATGCTTGCCTTAACCGGGTTCTCCTTTGCCCAGACGACGACCCCGCCAAAGACAACGACTACCACTACGACGGGGCCTAAAAAGAAAGATGGTACGGCCGATATGCGCTATAAAGCCAATAAGGACGCCGCCAAAAAGCTCCCTGTTCATACGAAAAAGGACGGGACAGCCGACAAAAGGTTTAAAGAGAACAAAGATGCCGCTAAAAAACCGGCTATTAAGTAGTTATTTATTAATACAACGCTCGCAGGCACTAATAAAATGATTCCGGTCTTCCCTGGTGGGGACCGGTTTTTTTATTCACCATGGTCACCATCATCATCATGGTCATCGCCACCGTTAAAGGACGATCTAACGGGTTGCTTGCTATAAAACGCCTATCACAAAATACCTATCATAGAAAGAGGCCGTCTCAAAACCAATTGAGACGGCCTCTTTTTTTATATAGCTTTTAAAAGCGTTCGATTCTCTCCCTGGCTATTTGGCCGGCAATTTCGCAGGCCCTGTCGCAGGTCCTTTCGCCGCTACCGGCCTGGCTTTTTCCGTACCGGCATCCTGTTGGCCCAGTGGCTTGTTCTTCACAAAATCCACGAGGAAGGGGGCTGCCACGAAGATAGAGGAATAAGTACCAGTGATCACCCCTATCAGCATGGCGAAGGCAAAGCCTTTGGTCACTTCGCCGCCGACCAGGAACAGGATCAGGATCGTGAGGAAAACGGTCAGGGAGGTCATGATCGTTCTGCTCAGGGTCTCATTGATGGCCCTGTTGATGATCTGGGCATTGCTGGCGCCTTTCATGAGGCGGCTATCTTCCCGGATCCTGTCAAATACAATCACCGTATCGTTCATGGAGAAGCCGATGACCGTCAGGATGGCTGCAATAAAATGCTGGTCGATCTCAAGTGGAAAGGGCACTATGCTGGGGAGAAAGGAGAATACAGCTACCGTCACCAACACGTCATGCAACAAGGAGATGATCGTACCCAGGGAATATCTCCAGTCCCGGAACCGGATGAAGATATAAATGAATATGATGACGATCGCGAAGATGGTCGCTTTGAAAGCGCCTGCCTTCAGCTCTTCGGAGATGGCCGGGCTGACTTTCTTGGACTGTTCTACCCATTTGCCTCCTACCACGTCAAATTGCTGCACCAGCGCGTCTGCCGGCAAGAAATTTTTCAATC
Source organism: Chitinophagaceae bacterium (assembly GCA_003151295.1). Classification (GTDB taxonomy): domain Bacteria; phylum Bacteroidota; class Bacteroidia; order Chitinophagales; family Chitinophagaceae; genus Puia. The sequence goes on from PLXD01000161.1 coordinate 5,541, forward strand.
CGCCGTATAATTTATTTAATACTAGGGAATCCGTGGTCGGTCCTTCCTCCCTGATCAGGTAATCGGTCGTGATCTCGAGCTTCTCATTGCTGCTATAGGTCTTTACCTCGGGGGCAGATTCCGTAAAAGTCTTTCTCAGGGCTTCGCGTACCTGTTCCGACGCGATTGGCTTCCTGAAATTGACAATATAGCTGCGACCCCCTCTGAATTCCACGCCTTCCTTGAAACCATGGAAGAAAG
>PLXD01000601.1 GCA_003151295.1 Chitinophagaceae bacterium
GCGAACATTCCTAATTTAAGATCATCGGCTGCCTCCAGGCCTCTGAGGGCGTTTTCAGGCTGGTGCCGGGCCGAATCGGATAGTTCGGCGACTACAGTCGCTTCGCTTTTTTTATCGGCCAGTTTACATCCTGTCGACAGGAATAGAATAAAGGCTATGAGCAAGCCCGCATCCACATTGTTTCTCTTGATCATATTATTCTTATTAAATTATTACACTTTCAGATCTCTTTTATTATATGTTGAATTATAACTTGAAAAATATCTTCTTACGATACAGGAAAAACATGATCCCGGTTTCCAGCCCGAAGATCACCAGCGAGCCGATGATCTCGGCAAGTACCACGGGAAAGTGGATATAGCCGAACAACGAATTGGTGATTGTAAAAATATATTCGGTGAACCAACGATCCCCTAGGATCTCAAAGAAAAGATAGATAAAAATGGAATTCATCCCAAAGACGATGAATAACAACAGGTGCTTCTGGTGCTTGCGTACATCGACCCACCAGTAGCAGAGGGCCAGGAATAACAGGGCCCAGCCGCCGGATGCCAGCGTGAAAGAGCTCGTGGCGATCCGCTTGATGATCGGCGTGATGCCGGTCCAGTCAAGGCCAAAGCCCAAAGCCAGCAGCAACAGCCCGCTGCCGACCAGGTATTTCACTTTTTCCTGGTTGCTCTTATCGCTCAGCAGGAGTCTGCCCGCCAGCGCTCCCCAAATAGTATGCGCGCTGGTAGAAACACAGTTGATGGCCACCCATCCGCCGTCATTGACCCGGCCCATGAGGACCATGTCCATATAGTTCCCAAAATTATGCTGGTCGGTAAAAGGCTGGTCGTATCCGGGAATATGGGTGAACCGGTAGAGGAATTCCGGTATGAGCAGGCAGAGAAAGCTCACTATGATCTGCCATTTTACCTCCCAACCCATGATCAGGAAGGTCACCAGAGTTGTAAAGGACAATTGGGTCAGCACATCCCATAGCCGGAGCTCCAGGTGATCTTTTACGACCGCGTAATCCAGCACGCCCCAGAAAAACAGCCAGAAACACCTTTTCAGCGTTTTCACCAGGGACTGGTTCCAGGTCATCGTCTGTCGCTGCTTCTTATAAGAGAAAGCCATGGCCGTACCTGCCACAAACATGAACACCGGCTGCACGAGGTCCCACAAATGCAGACCATGCCAGGGGTGGTGCCAGAACTCGTGTACTATATGGATAAAAGGCGTACCCATGAGGGGCGGTCCCAAATAGCTGTACAGCCTGGCGCTCTCTAGGGTCAACAGCACCATGGTCAGGCCCCGCATAAAATCGAGTGATAACAAACGCTGACTGGCCTGGGCCAGTTTTCCGGGTTCTGCCAGCTTTCCGGTTTGGGTTGCAATGGAGGGTGAATTGCTCATACTTTTCTGCTTTATTATTAGTTGGGTTTCTTTATATCGATTTCTTTATAGACTATTCCCAGGCAGACTTCAAATCGAAAATCTCCAGGCTTTTCAGCAACACGTTCCCCTCATGGGCGATCAGTTTTATCGTCTGATCTTCTTCATCCGGGATATAGGCAAAGGCCATCGGTACGATCCCGTCGTTTACGAAGATCTCGATGGAAGTCCGGTCCAGCAAGATCTCCCATTTCATAGGGCCCTGGAACGCGGGCAACGGAATATAACGCGCTGACGTATCGTTTTTACGGATGACACATAGCATTTTTGTGGTAGTATTATACAGTATGCTGAAGCCGCGCAGCCGGATCCCAAAATCCTTGGCCAATTCTTGCCCGGCGCCCAGGTCAAACTCAGCCTTTATATGGAATAGCTCCCCATGCAGGGAAAGCGTTGGATCGTCCTCTCCCCTGTTGCTGCCTTTCAGCAGGACGGACTCCCATCGATGAGTACCGGTATGTAAGAGGCTTATTTCCCTGGCCGGCACGCTGCATAATCGGGGACCCTCCGGCGTCGAGCGCAGGTTCAGCTCACGGGGAAACGACATCTGCTGGTTGAAGGGCATGCCCGGAAGCTCGGCGCCGCTCATCCATCCGATCTGTATCCGCCTGCCGTCCTCAGCGGGAACCCCGCTATAGGATTGCACCGCATAATAGTTGTCGCCCCAATCTCCTCTCTGCGGCGCTTGTTCCGTTTTGAAGACCTTACCGTCAAAGCTCCCGACCAGGTAATGGTCATTGGCGCCTGTCAGGATCCACTTCTTATTGGTAGGGTCCCCGTCTAAAGCGATCTCGAAAAAATCAGGGCATTCCCCCGAGCCTTCCATCTGGATCCTTTGCAACTCGGTCCAGCTCTTGAGATCGGAAGAAGCAAACAGCGCATAGGTATTTCCATCGAGATAGAGCGCCACGATCCATTGATGTGTCGGCTCATGCCATACCAGCTTGGGATCCCGGTTGCCATCTTTTATTTGCGGCAGCACGGGGTTCTTTTCATATTTTGTCCAGTGGTGCCCCTTGTCCAGGCTATAGGCCAGGCACTGACCGAAAGGCCGGGAGGCAGACCAGTCGGAGGTATTCCCCGCAATCGTATACATGGCTACCAGGGGACTCTCTTCACCATTTTTAAAACCGGCGGTATTCTCCTTGTCGACAACCGCCGAACCGGAGAAGATGGTTCCCATTTTATCCGGGTGGATGGCGTCATCCATCTCCTTCCAATGCACGAGGTCAGTGCTGACGGCGTGTCCCCAGGTCATATTCCCCCAACCGGTCCCAAAAGGATTGTGCTGGTAGAACATATTCCACTCGCCTTTATAGAATACCAGGCCATTGGGATCGTTCAGCCAGCCCCGGCGGGAAGAGAAATGAAACTGCGGCCGCTCCTTCTCCTTATAAAACAGGTCGGCACCATCCCTGGCGTTCGACTGGAAAACGGCTGCAAACGGCTGCGTTGCCGCAGCCGCTGATACCGGCGGCGTCGACGGTGCCAACGCAGTTGACGGTGCCAACGCAGTTGACGGTGCCAACGCAGTTGACGGTGCCAACGCAGTTGACACCATTTCAGTCCCTGCTTCCTTCGAACCTGCAGCCTTCTGATTCCATCCGACGACCAGGGTCTTCCCCATCCACTCGCTCACGTCCGTATATACCCAGAAATCGGGGTCTGACTCCCCCAATTCAATCTCTATTTCCCTGACCTTCACACCATTTACGGACAGGCTCAAACGCTTTTTGGGGGCTCCGTTCTTAACAGGAAAATGCAGATAGCGACTCTCCAGGGTTATCCTCCTGGCAGACGGGTCTGCCGGCTTTTTTTGCGCCGTCACAGAGCCAGCCAGGAATAGCAGGGTCCCGAAGAGTATACATAACTTTTGAATGGTTCGTTTCATCATTTTTTTTTATTTATTGTTCACCCATATACCTCCAACTGACCGCACCATACTGTCCCAACCCCTTTTGCCCCTTGGGCAGGCTGACGATGCCTTTCCATTTTCCGTGCTTGTCTTTTAGTACCTGGAACGGATACCAGTTGAATGCTCCTTTTTCATAGTCAAAGGTCTCGCCATCGTCGTCATAGAGCGCAAAGCTACCGGGAGCCTCCCCGTAATGCCTGATCTCCAGCGGAAGCACCTCGTTTTTCCCGGGCGCATGCAATACGGACGGGATCATCGGGATGAGGGCGCCGTCTCTCACGTAGAGCGGGATCCGGTCGAGGCCCGGTTCTATCTCGATCACTTCCCCATTGCCTGCATATTTGCCCGAATAGAAATCATACCATTTCCCCCGGGGCAGGACCACCTTTCTTTTTTTATCTCCCTTAAACATAGGAGCTACCAGGAGATTATCGCCCAGCATGAACTGATCTTTAATATCCTCCTTTACGGCCATCGCATAGGGATTGTTCGTGGAATTGAGGGCGCCTGCGCTTATAGAGGGATCGAAAGAGAATCCTTCGACGAGGTTCATCGCACGGACAGGAGGCTTGCCTTCGAAATAATATTGCGCGAAAGTAGTGTACAGGTAAGGAAATAATTGCATGCGCAACATCGCAACTTCATTCACCTGCCCTGCTACTTCCGGATAGCTCCAGGGCTTGGTGCCATCCGCCCATGCATTGATCATGGCCATCGGAGAGAAACAGACCGACTGCACGCGGCGCAGCCATTCCTCGGCCGTTTCCGAAGCCCTGACCTCCGGCGTCCATAGTACGCCGATAAAACTACTATTGCACAAGGCCGTTATAAAGTCGCGGTGATCATAATAATCGTCATAGATCACATAGGGCAGGGATACGCCTCCCGCATTCGATGCCCGGGCCAGTCCATAGGTCCGGGTATTCTTTTCCCGGAACCAGCTATTGGTGATCTTTTGCAGTTCCAGGCCAAAGACCTGCCGCATCTGCTCTCCGCTGATACCCGAAGGGAAGGTCGCGATGTCCGGCCACAGCCAGTTGTCATAGCCATCGATCTCATCGATCTTATACCCCGATATGCCGAGTTCGATATGCTGCTTTTCAAAGAGGTCCCGGTACAGGTTCGCTGCGGCAGGAAGATTGACATCCGGTACCAGGCCATTCCAGACCGTATGACTGCCCGATAACGGCTTCATCCGCTCATAGAGAGCAGAAGAAGGGGAAAGATAAGGATTCAGCCATAGGTTCAGCCGGATGCCTTTGTTCAGCATTTCCCGGGTGAAGGCTGCCGGATCGGGGAACCTCGTGTGATCCCATTCGAAGGTGCAGGGATAGGATTTGCTTTGCCAGCCCGGTTCCAGGCCTATGAAGTCCAGGGGAAATTTATTTTTTGCAAATGCCTCCACCTCTTTCCGCACATCGTCCGCGGTGGATAGGGTAGGCACCCGTTGTGTAAAACCCAATCCCCATTTAGGAGGCAGCACCCCTCCCCCGCTGAACAGGTTGAAACGCTGCACCACTTCCATGGAATTGCTCCCTGCAAAAACATATACTTCCGTTCCATTCCCTGGCACCAGGATCTCCACCGCGTCGGAATAAGGTTGGGCCTCCCATCCGGACTCGGTATTCCGATCGTATACCCGGGGTGGATTGGGACAGTCCTTCCGGACTCCGGTTCCAGCATAGACGGTAATATATTGTGCGCTGTTGATTAGTACTCCTTAGCCCTTATCCGATACATAAAAAGGGACCGGCGCATGCGTCCGTCCATTGTCCGTGCCTCCATAATGATCTACATGAAGCGTGAATATATGGCCACGTTGCTGCACGTTCTTAAAGTTCAGTCCCAATCCGAATAACTGCTCTTCTTTTTGCAGGGGAAAACGCAGGTAGATCTTCCCGGCCTGCTTCTCGGCATAACATTGTGCGACCGGCAGGGGGAATGAACGATCTCCCAGTTTTTGCAGGGCTTCGGTGCGTGGCCGGGCCCCTCCTGCCTTCAGCAGATCGATCGATTGCGGTTCGCCGATGCTCACTTTCCATACCCCGGCCGCCACCTGCTGCCACTGCAGGCTGACAGGCTGCGCCTGCAAGCTCTTTCCAATGACCAACACCACCACGAAAAGGAAATTCATTTTCTTCTTATATGACATGATCCCCGGATTTTAATAAACAAAAGGATGCATGCAACGAAATGGATGCAACCAATAAATTACTTAATATACAAAAGACAACTGCTCTTCTTCCCCTTGATGGAGATTTAAAACTAGATTATCTACCGGCTTTTGCCGGTTTATTTTTCCGTTCCCCTTTTTACCGGCGTTCAATGCCCTGAGACCGTCTGGCATTTTTATAATGAACAGTCCGTTGGTCTTTGCCCGGATCGAGCAGGACAGGGGTTTGCCATCCTTCCATACCGCATCGATCTCTGCGCCGCCGCGCACACAGAGACCGCGGAAACTGCCATTGCTCCAGGCATCGGGAAGAGCGGGCAATAACTGTATAAAGCCCTGGTGACTTTGAAGCAGCATCTCCACTATGCCTGCACAGCCGCCGAAATTACCATCGATCTGGTAGGGAGGATGGCCGCAGAAGAGGTTGGGGTAGGTACCTCCTCCGTCCACCATATTATAGCCTTTTTCGAAAGTCGGTTTCAGCAGATTCCGCAGCAGAACGAAGGCGCGATTGCCATCCTGCAAACGGGCCCAGCTATTGACCTTCCAGGCCAATGACCAGCCCGTTCCCTGGTCGCCTCTGCCTTCAAGCAAGGCCCGGACCGCTGCTGCCAGCACCGGCGTTCCGGAAACGGTGATCTCGTCGCCCGGGAATAAACCCCAGGTGGGCGATATATGCCGGTGGTGGGGCTCCGTCTCTTTATAATTCTCCAGCCATTCCATCAGTCTCCCATCAGGTGCGACCTGGTT
>PLXD01000127.1 GCA_003151295.1 Chitinophagaceae bacterium
CGCTCAGGGGAGACATGACATTGTTATAATAGAAATTGAACAGGCAATACCCATCCCACGCCGCCAGATGATAGTAGGTGCGATTGTCCACGCCGATAAAGCCGCTGCCGATATAGCCTGAGTAACAGCCCTCCTCCAGGTATTCGATATCCGCCGTGACAGCATCATTCAAAAGGATCAGTGATTGTTCCATGGCGGGAAAGAAGGCGCCTATGCTGTTAAAATCCGGAAGGAGCTGCGCATCGCTGACCCCCGTGGTATCCGTGTTGTCCTTCTCGAAATGTTTTGTGCAGCCGGCCAGTACGACGATCAGGAAGATCATAAGGGATCGTATGCCGGATATATATAAATTGAGACTTTTCATTTGTTTGATTTTATAGTATACAAATTAGAAAGTTACATTAAGGGACAGCCCATAGCTCCGGGTGGCAGGCAAGCCGGACACATCGATACCGGGCCATTGATTACCCGTAGACAAAGACATCTCGGGATCGAATGGAGCATCCCTGTGTATATACCAAAGGTTCCTGCCTACCAGGGAGAGCTGGATATTCTTAATGACCGAATTGGCTATCAGTTTTTTAGGCAGTGAATACCCCAGCATAACCTGCCGCAGCCTTACCGTAGTGGCGCTGTACATATATTCTCCGGTGGCATGCTGGCGGCCCCCGATCGTCGTGTACCATTTCTGAGCATCCACCATATTGACGTCATTGCCGGTCACCGCATCGATCCCGTTGACTTTTACGCCCCCGGCAGCCCGCGCATCCCCGGAAGCCTTCGATACGCCGTAACCATCCAGGACCTGCTGTGTCAGCGCCATTACATGGCCGCCGAAAGATCCGTCAACGAGGAAACTGAGCGAGAAATTCTGTAGATCGAATCCATTCGTCCATCCCAGCCTGAAATTGGGATTTGCATTCCCTACATACCCTAACGCAGATTGCACGGCAGGCGTTCCGTCCGAATTGATCACTATTTTATGCGTCGCAGAATCCCGCTGTAACACCTGCCCATACAGGTCGCCATAGGATCCTCCTACTTTTAAGATGTTGGAATAATTGTTGATATTCTGCAGCAATACGTATTGATCGACACCCGCCGCCAATGATTTTACCTTGTTCCTGTTCAGATCGAAGTTGGCCTGGGTATTCCACCTGAGCCCGCTGCCGGGCTTTTGGGCATAGCGGAGCATGATCTTGATTCCCGTGTTCTGGATATCCCCTCCATTGATGAACCTGCTGCTATACCCTGTTCCCGGCGGCACGGCGATCGAGAAGAACTGGTTAATCGCATTTGTCTTGTAATAAGTGAATTCGAAACTCAGCTGATCCTGAAACATACGAAGCTCCGTGCCCAATTCCAGGGATTTGCTTTTTTCCGGTTTTAATTCTCCGAAGGGGGCTGTCGTATTGAACACAATTTGTCCATTGCTGACGTAGTTGACGGGGTTGGTGACGTAAGCAGGCACTGTATTGCCGACCTCCGCATAAGAACCTCTGACCTTTGCAAAGGTGATCGCCCTGGGAAGAGTCACCAATTCATTTAATACCACCGTCAATCCCGCAGAAGGGTAAAAATAAGAGTCGTTAGGAGTATAGCTCAGGTTCGAAGACCAGTCCGTTCTTCCGGTAAGGTCTAGGTACAGCCACTTCTTCCAGGACAGGTTGAGACTTTCAAATACCGCCTGCAGCTGCTGGATCCCTTCGGAAACGGAGCCGAAACTGGAGTTAAGGCTCTTGTTCATATTCTGGATATTGAAGACATTAGCGATAGAGAGATCATTGGAGTTGGCATACTGCCCGTTCTGCGAATTGCTGGTGATGCTGCTTCCTACCGTGGCATTGATACCGAAATCGCCATAGGACCGAATCAGGTTAAGGATGGCGTCTCCATAATATTGTGTCGTAGTAGTATTAGCCACATCGAAAGCGCCGTTCAGCCCTCCATATACCGGAGTGGTCCCTGCATACAATTTGGTATTATTGTCATCGACAATATAATCCGCGTTGCCCCGCAACTGGAAATTCAGCCAGGGGGTAAGATCATATCTCAATCCCAGGTTGAGCAAGACCCGGTTCCGCTTGTAGATATAGTCATTCCTGTTGAGCAGCCAATAAGGATTCTGATTATACGCAGTGGGGGTAATGAACCAGTTCTGGGTTCCCAGGTTCCTTACGGAATCGAATATTTCGTAATTATTTTTATAGGGAGTTATATCGAGCCCTCTTGGAAAAGTATATAAGGCCAGGACGGGATTGGTTTGAAATCCTGCATTCGGATTGTTCTTGATGGTCTGATTGGTAACACTTACCCCTCCATTCAATTTCAGCTTGTCATTTAAAAATTTCAAAGATTCCCGTAAACTGATATTATGCCTTGTCAGGTCGTTATTCTGGATAATGCCTTTGGCAGTAGTATTCGCATAGGAGAAATAGGTATTCGCTTTATCCGTTCCGGAGGAGACGTTGATGGAATTCACCCAGGTACGGCCCGTTTTGTAGAAGTCGGAAACATTATTCGGGGCATTGGTGATCGGGGTGCCCCAGCTTAGCTCGGATCCGGCGCCGCTCTGTCCGTAGGCATTCTGCAATTGGGGGGTGTAGGCAACTTTATCCAGCGTCATGTTGGAAGAAAAATTCACGCTCGCGACACCGGCCTTCCCTTTTTTGGTCGTGATCAGGATAACGCCGTTGGCAGCCTGACTGCCATAGAGGGCGGCAGCGGAAGCTCCTTTCAGGACACTGATGCTTTCGATGTCATCGGGATTGATATTGGAAATGCCGTCGCCGAAATCCTGGCTCGATTCAGATCCGTTCTGTACCGTCTGGACAGGGTTCTGCAAAGGGATCCCATCCACGACATACAGCGGCTGGTTGGAGCCGGATACCGAACGGCTTCCCCGGAGAATGACATTAACGGAACTTCCTAAACCCGCAGTGGTCGATACTGTCATGCCAGCGACTTTCCCGGACAGCGAATTCATGAAGTTGGTCTGCGGTACGGCTGTAATCTCCTTTCCTGTTACTTTCTGCACAGAGTAAGTAAGCCCGGTGGATTTCCGTTGAATGCCCAAAGCCGTCACTGTCACTTCGCCAAGTGAGGAGGAGTTGACTTGTAGCTGGACAATAAATGGCGGAATGATGTCGCGGGCGGGCATTTCCTTATCTACAAATCCGATAAAGGAAAAAACCAACCGGGCAGCGGCGTCCGCCTGGATCGAAAATTTACCGTGGGCATCGCTAAAAGTTCCTTTGGCCGAACCTTTTACGGTGACCGACACACCTGATAAAGGCGTATTGTCCGCAGATACGACCGTACCGCTGAAGGTGACCTTTTGTTGCGCTACCAGGTCGGCGGATAAGAAGAGGAAAAACAAAAACGCTAGTGCGCCTCTGTTGATGAAATAATCAGAAAGCTTCTTTAACATGATTAAGCAGTTTAGAATTGTAAAAAATAAAAGCAATCGCAAAGCAGCCGTTCGACGAAAGATTCACAGGCAATTTTTTAATCAAGACGAATGTAGAATAAGGAACAAACTTTTAAAACTACTTGTTTTTCTAATTTAGACACTAGGTTTGCAAACGGGAATTTCACCTGCGATTTACCGAACGATCATTCGATCTGCCGGTGCAGCACGGCTAAACTTTCTTCAATAGAGATGTTGTCATGCACGATGCCCATCAATACTTTCGTAATAATTTCAGGAGCGGTATGCTGAATAATATTGCGCCCGTATACGATCCCTGCGACACCTTGTTCCATCAACTTTTTTGTCCGGGTGACGATTTCTTCATCGGAAGCCCTACCGCCCCCCCTCACCATGACAGGCGTACTTCCGGCAATCTCCACTACCCGGTGGTATTCATCGATCTGGTCACATGGATCGGCCTTGATGATATCCGCTCCCAGTTCCACCGCCTGCCTCACCAGGGGAAGGATCTTCCGGAGATCTCCGTCTACCATATATCCTCCTTTCTCACTGTTAGGCCTGAAGACCAGCGGTTCGATCATCAGCGGCATGCCATAATATTCCGATTCGGATCTGATCTTTAAAATGTTATCTATGCACTGTCCGGTCACTCCCGGCGCACCGGGTATGCTGAACAGGTTAATACACAGACAGGTGGCATCGGCCCTTACCGCCTGCAGGACCGGCTCGCCGATCATCTTGCTGAACGCATCGGGAGGTAATGAATTCCCGTACACATTGGCGACATCGCTGCGAAGCACCAGCGAAGGCTTTTGCTTTCCGGGGATCGCCTGCAGGTAGTGCAGCTGGCCGATGGTCAATTGTATCGCATCGGGACCTGCGGCGACAATCGTATCGATGACGGATTGCATACGCTCGATCCCCTGTAAAAAAGCGTATTCATTGAAAAATCCATGATCGATGGCGACATCGAAACATTTGCCGGAGCGGGGATTGAATAACCTGTTTAGCCTGTATTTTTTCATAATCTATTCCCACATTGAATTAATTAAAGGCACTGTTTCATCCACCAGCACCTTACCCCCTACCGGTCCTACGGGGTTGGCCATCGCGCTATACCCGCCACCCTGAATGGCGCGCTCCGTCGGCAGGTAGTCGTTATAATCGCAGCTCAGCTGGACAATGAACGTCAGGTTGGCTTTACTCCTGCCCATGATGTTTAAACCATAGTCCACAAACAGTTCGAATGAATTGGAGGCAATGACCACATCGCCCAGCCGGATCACATGCAGCTCCATTACATAATAGGGGTTGGCTTCCTGGTGCTGGTATTGTTCTACGACCGCCTGCTTCTTTCGTATAATACCATAATCCGAGTTTTTATTATCCCAGGGTCCGTACGCTTTGATCTTTTCATTGTGTTCAATCTCCTCCAGGAACCTGTTCCAGGCCGTCCCGGGAGAAGCAGGATCTTTGGGTTCCCTGGAATTGATCTCTTTGACAACGGCCAGCGCTTCCTCGTATTCTTTTTTGTGTACGATGCGCGTAGGGATATAAAGGTCCTTCACCACATGCCTGAATACTATGCTGGTCTTTATATTCTTTTTTGCTTCCCCGTAGGCATTCATGGCCGCCTGAAAGACCCTTCTTCCTATCTCGCCGATACCGTCTGTATCCCACATATTAGGCTCTCCGGTCTTATACCCTCGTGACAGGTCACGGGGCGAGATGTCTCCGGCAGCGCCACACTGCGCCAGCACAAAAATGTCCCTGGCAAACCTCATCCTGAATTGTTTTCTTACCTCGCTCCAATAGTCAGCTGAAATAAAGTATTTGGCTTCGACCACCTGCGCCGGAGTGGCTACATTCATGATGACCCCTGTCAATTCTCCGGTCAGGTTCCAGCAGAACAGCATGCCGACCCCCGGATCTCCCGGGCCTTCCAGGCCGATAAAATCAGGTCTGTCAGTCGCTCCGTACATTTCTGTCGTGCCGTCGGCATATTGAACTCTCCTGTTATGCCCAGTAACAGCATATTCCAATCCCCAGCTTATGCCGGCGGGCTCCCTGTTATTCCAGGCCGTAATGACCGCTTTGCATAACCTGTTCAGCAATAACTCTCCAAAATCGCTGTTGACATCGGGATAAGGTGCGGAATGGGTATGCGTGGCATTCAGGAAGAGCTTCTGCACGTCCAATTCCGGGACCTGTCGGCGTAACATGTCCTTCAGCCGGTCCTGTAAGGCCTTAAGGGAACATAACAGGTCCATGGACACCATGATAGCCAGCTCGCTCCCGCCTTTTTCGGACGCCCATTCAATACAACAGGCAGTGACCTTTAACGGGCTCTCGACATACTGTGAGATCTTTTCATAATACTGGCCGTATAACGATGCGGGGCCCGCCGGCGTTATATCTTCGATCCCCCAGCCGACACGCAGTCCCTTGTCTTCCAGCCCGGTTACGTTCAACATATTTTCCTGTTTTAAATTTGACTATTAATGATGGTACCCGAATTCCTTTTCTACTTCGGTAATAGCATCCTCGATCATATCCATGCCTTGTGCGGCATATTTCTCATCCATGATCAGGGGCGGGGACATCCGGAGAATATGACCGGCCGGGATCCACGCANNCAGTTCGATCCCCAATAAGAAGCCCTTCCCTTTGACATCCCCGATAATCGGGTGCTGGTCTTTCATCTTCAGCATCCGCCGCATAAAGTAGTCTCCGACCGTGCGCACATTCTGAAGAATATCCTCCTCTTCGATCACTTCTATAGAAGCTAAGGCGGCCGCACAGGCCATCGGGTTTCCTCCATAACTGGAAGAAGCCGATATTTTCTCCAGGGCATCCCCATTCTCTTCGCTGACGACCATCGCCGTGACCGGGAAACCGTTACCGAAAGACTTTCCAAAAGTGACGATATCGGGAATGACGCCCCAGTGGTTCAGGGTAAGCCATTCCCCCGTACGGCCCATGCCGGCCAATACCTCGTCATCGTACAACAATATTTTATGTTTATCGCAGAGCGTCTTGAGCTTCGGGAAAAAGTCGTCCGGAGGGAAAATGCTTCCCGCCCATCCCTGTGCCGGCTCCAGCACGAATGCCGCTACGTTCCCCACTGTGGCCTCGATGATGAAATTCTCGTAAAACCGGATATAGGCATCGGTGTCGATGATCCCTTCCAGGGTGGTCCAGAGCGGCCGGTAGGGATCCGGCCTCGGCACCATATAAAATCCGGCGGCCCTGGTCGGCCCATAACTGAAAGTTTCCCCCCGGTACATCTGGGCGCAGCTCACCGCTCCCAATGTCTTACCATGAAAATCACGGTAAGCCGAAATGAACTCATGCTTGCCGGTAATGGCTCGTGCGGCCCTAATGGCAGCTTCTACTGCAGTGGTGCCATCGGAATACAACTGGATCGCGTGCAGCTTCCCAGGTAGGATCTCCGCCATTTTCTCCATCAGTTTTTCCTTAACAGGCGTCGTAAAATCATGGGCGTTCATCAGTTTCTTCGCCCAATAACAAACGGCCTCCGATATTTTGGGATGGCAATGGCCTAAGGAGGTGACATAAATGCCGGACGAAAAATCAAGGTATTTGTTCCCATCCACATCTGTCAGCTTTATGCCGGAGCCTTCCTCAAAAGCAACGGGAAATAACTTCACCTGCGAACTGAGGCCCTTCATATATTTGGCCGTGTTGGCATGCATGATCTTCGATTTCGGTCCGGGAACTTCTGTAATCAAACGCGGGATTCCCACCGCGCCTTCCTTCCACCAATCCCTGGCTGTTTCTTTGGACTTATTCATATATTTGTTTTTGTTCTTTCACAATAATGTTAACCGCGTCTTTTATCTCTTCCGTCATCTCCGCCCAGTCGCCCAGGTCATCGTACATATCATGACAATATAAATTGTTCCTTCCCGCAATGATGGCATACTGCAGGGCCCTTTCGGGGCTCTCGTTGTCCAGTATGGCGCAGAGAAAGGCTGCAGCGGCCGCATCGCCGGATCCGGAAGCATGTTTTACCCTCGCTAGATCGACCTCGCAGGCGGGGTGCCAGCAATTACGGTCATTCCACTGCTCCGGCGAAAGAGCAAACCCTTTTTTACGGTTGATCGATGAAATGTCTCCCGTCATTAAATAAGCTCCGCGATGACCGGCTTTTATCAATAATATTTTAACGCCCTGCCCGATGATCGCCTTTCCTATTTCCCGGATCACAGCCGGCGGCACCAGGTCGATCATATCCATGCCATCACTGACAGATTTAATTTCGGCATACCGGTCAGGCGCCATGATTTGCAGGACTTCCTCTACACTCGGAACGAAAATGTCGACGAAAGGCAGCAACCGCCGCATGATGGCCGGCCAGTCAACCTTTCCCGACTCACTTTCGGGGTCAGGCAAACTAAAATCCAGGGAAGTGACTACATTCATTCGCTGGACGGAGGCAAACAGCTTACACAGCCGCTCCCCGTTATCCAGGTAAAAATTCCTTAAAAGAGGAGGATACCCGAAATGAAAAATCCGGCTTCGCGCCACTTTATCGAAATGAATATGCTCCATACCGAAGATCCTGCTGCACCCGGGGGATTCGAGGAAAATGCGGTCGATCCCCGGAGGAGCGATGACCAGGCCAAAGGCGGTTCCTGCTTCGGTGGTAGTGCTGATGCCCCCCGCAAGGTTGTTTTTATTCAATGACTCCCGGGCGATCCCGCCGATAAAATCCTCCCCGATCAGTCCGTTGAGGTACACCTCCCTGTTAAACTTCTTCATGGCTATCCCGGTATTGGCGACCACCCCGCCCAACGTATAGCTCAGGCCGCCGATCTCGATCAATTTACCCGGTTTGAAAAAATCCGATACATTGGTGGAAGCGCCGCTCCCCGTAAGATCGGGGACCAGGTCGACACAAATATATCCGGCTATTACAGCATCATATTGCTTCAGCTCTTCCCTCATACGACCTTTATATTTTTTAAATAACAGAAATCATACAGGCTTTGTACGTGATCTCCATATGCTATGATATAATGCTGCCCTGAGATCTTCTGTGTGAAATCCTCCACGGAAGCATCCAGGAATATTTCCAGGCTCGGCAATTGGGGAGCCGGCTGCGTCCATCCGGCTTCTTCCCAGGCTCTTAACCTGCCTTCGCCGGTGCTAATATGCATGGTATACTGATCGCCGGTATTGGACAGGCGGATGACCGTAAGCCGGCCGGTCTTCATGGTCGAAATATTTAAAAGTCCCCCGGAGATGCCGCCGAATGCTGCAGGCGTAACTTTTACTTTGCCCTCCACTACCTCCGCCGGAACGTAATCCGGCACCCCAAGTAGAACGCTCTTTTCGAAAAACTCATAAAATTCAAGATAGGCTCCGCACTGGCCCGTCACCTGTCGGACTATCAACTGGGTTACAGCACCCATCACATCGTTCTCAGGAATGGTACAGACATTCATCTCTTCCGACAGCAGCATGAAGATGACGGCGGGCGGAAAATGGAGGAGTTTTTTCATGCCATCTACGTCCTTCAGGGAAATAGCATCATACCCGTTCCTCTCCGCAATTTTTTTAATGGCCAGGAAATAGGCGATGCCTTTCTCAAGGAAGGCATCTTCCACCGGTCGTTCAAAAGACCATTTGGCTTTTACTTTTTTTAAGAGCTGCTCTACCTCCTTATTTTCAACCTTTTCGCTGATCTGCAGCATCTCCAGCATTTCAAAGAAATCCACTTCCGTCCCGATCTTCGATTTTAGGGAGATCCCTTCATACAGCGTATTATACAGCCCCATATCCCGGAACCCCATCATGCCGATCCTGGTATCTTCCATCGCTTTTGCTGCGCAGGCTGCCGCGGCAAAATTGCCGATCTTCTCCAGCGGCGAGGGTTTACCGATAATATTATAAATATACCTGAACCGGTAACCAAGATCGCCGAATACTTTTCGCAAGGCCGTAGTCCCGGCCTGGGCAGCCGTAGTGACGATATGCCCGTTCTTCATGTCACCGGCCAATCCCCACAGGATCATTGGCATATGTTTGAACTCAGTAGTAATGGCAATGACCGCATGCGAGGGGATCCATCCGGCCAGGCAAATGATCAAAAGGTCAAAATCTTTCCCTTTCAGATCCTTCAACGCCCTTCTCACATCGACGCCATCCGGATCGTCCGTGACAGGATCGGTGGTTATTATGTCAATTCCCAATGACCTGACCTCTTTCAGTGCGTTCCTGCATTTACTCTCTATTATTTCCTTTGGAGAATTGATCTCTCCAAATCCGACAAAAGCCGCTTTTAGGGTAGTACTGCTCATTTCCTTTTAATTTTTGAATGAATTATTTGAAGGTGTGTATGTATGATGCTTATGTTCATTTTTTGTTCGCCAGAAGTTGCTGATGTTCTCCAGGCTCAGCCCCTTGGTCTCAGGCACAAACTTCCAGGAGAAGAGGGCACAGGAGACACAGATGGCGGCAAACATCCAATAGACGCCGGACGAGTTGTTAAAGTGGGTATTGAACCAATGGGTGAGCATGGGAAATACCTGCGTCGTTATGAAGGAGGAGCTATAAAGAAAAAAACACACCACGGCCAGCGCCTTCCCACGGACCCTGTTAGGAAAGATCTCCGACACAATGATCCAGCTTAAGGGAGCAAACCCCAAAGTGAACGCCCCGGTTCCGATCAACATAGGAATAAGGGTAAATAAGGGAGGCCAGTGCTGTTGCAAATTGATCGCCATGATCACATGACCCAGCGCCATGAACAGTACGGAGGAGATCAGCAGTCCCCGGCGGCTGAATCGCTTTATACACCCGAAGGCCATCAGTGTGCAAATGAAGATCAGGATAAAAATGGGGATAGAACTTAAAATGGCATTCGATCCGATGCTGATGCCCGCTTCCGCCAGGATGCTGGGCGCATACAGGAGCATCATATTCACTCCATTGATCTGGGAGAAGATCATCAATATGATGCCGATGAATAAAGCCAATCGCAGCCCCGGCTGACGCAATTCCGCGAACGTCCCGGTCTCCTGCTCCAGTTCTTTCCGGATCTCTGCCAGTTCCGCTTCCGCCCTTGTCTTCCCATTGATCTTTGTCAATACCTTAAGCGCGGCTGCGATCCGGTTGTTGGCAGCCAGCCATCTCGGGCTTTCCGGTATAAAGGCTAACCCGGTCATCAACAGGGCGACGGGAACAGCCTGTGAGCCGAACATCCATCGCCATCCCGCGTGTTGAAAGGAGAGGAAATAGCCGACGATCACCGCCAGGTTAATACCGATCACATTGGAGAGCTGGTTGACATTTACCAGGCTACCCCGTAATGCGGGCGGAGCCAGTTCAGCTATATAGATGGGCGAGGACATCATGGCCAGGCCAATTCCGACCCCTCCCATAAAACGCCAGACGACAAAATCCCAGATGGTCCCTGCCAGGGCGCTGCCAATAGTCGAGATCATAAAACAGAAGGCCGCAATCATCATCGTCTTTCTGCGTCCAAGCCTGTCGGCGAATGTAAGGCCGAACAAAGGGCCCGTAATGGCTCCAAGCACTGCGCTGCTCACGGCAAATCCCTTCATGGCGGGGGAGAGTTTAAAATAATCATCCAGGAAAGAGAGGGCCCCGGAGATCACGACCAGGTCATAACCGAACAAAAAACCGCCGATCGATGCGACCAGTACGATCCCGTAAATATAAAAGCGATTACCCGCAGTACTTTTCATGATGCTATTTTTCTGTACCTACCCAAAATTATCCTACGGCGCCCCCGCAAAAAACGTCCTTATCCGATAATTACGACACTATATTTGCATACTGAATCTTAGGTCGCCGGACACGCTACAGCTGACCGAACATCCAGCATGCGTTCCCGTCAATTCGCCGCCGGTCTCCATTGCGCGACAAAGCTGTATGTACCCGATCCGATGACTACGAGGGTATATCCCGCTTCCTGTCGTATTCTTTTGATGCCTTCCCCTATTGTCAAAGACCGGCCCCGTTCGGTGACCGAATGGATCCCGGCTGATGGGAGATACACGGTTGCGCTGGTATTTGGCGGTATCGCTACATCCAATTGCAGCTTCCCATCCGTCCGCGTTCACCGGGAGTCGATTTTTCCATAATAGGTTTCCAACTCAGCGGAAACTTTTTCCAGCCCGCCTTCGGGGCGGGGTTTAATAATGATCTTTTTGTAGCCTGTAGCGACGGGATCCGTATTGATGCCGGCAATCGTGTTATACATCCAGTCCCCGATCGCTCCATAAGCATAATGGTTGAATGAGTTCATGTCGGGATTCTCAAAAGACCCGTCCGGCCTGATCCCGTCCCATCTTTCCCATATGGTGGTAGCCCCCTGCCGTACCGGGTATAGCCACGAAGGATAGGTCTCCTGTAATAATATTTATAGGCTTCCTCTTCGTATCCATAGCGGCTCAGTACACCGCACAGGTAAGGCGTTCCGAGAAATCCGGTGGTAAGGTATCATGATCCAACACCGTTTAATGCTTCTCGTTCTGCTATCATATTATCGCCCTGTAAGAGCATCCTCATCTTGCAAAAGCATCAATTCTGTTTCCTGTAGCAGCGGCGCCAACCGGTGAACGCGACCTTCGTGCCCGACCCATCCCGGAGTCGAAACTTCAGGCTGAATATATACGTGTATTTTATCGGCCAACCGGTCGGTGAAAAACCGCCTTGGATTGCCGGGACAAGGTCTTTCTGATTGCTGATTATTTCTATGCTTACAAGGGATAAGGCATACTGGTCCTGTGCTGCGTTCGTTCAGGAGTTTGCAGGCAGATGAAAGGTTTCAATAAAGATACATTCTGTCCATGCTTCAAAAAACGTTTAACTTTTCAAAATTAGACACTATATTTGCATACACCGTTCTGCTATTTTTCAGCGAAAACCATCCGTTTTATGCAACCAAAATTAGAGAAAATATTTCCCAATATCGCTTCCTCGATAGCGGTAAAAAGAGAAATGACACCTTACATGGATTATCCGTTGCACTATCATCCGGAGTTCGAGATCATCTTAGTCGAAAAGAGTTATGGTATACGATTAATGGGCAACCATATCGGGAATTTTGCAATCGGTGATCTTGTATTCATCAGCCCGGATCTTCCGCATGTGTGGAAAAATGATAAGGATTTTTATCAGGAAGATAAAGACCTTAACGTAGACGTATATGTGATTCATTTTTTGAAAGACGCTTTAAAGGAAGGATTCTTCGATCTTCCGGAATTTAAAAAAGTGTCCAGATTATTCCAGCTGGGCCAACAGGGTCTTTTAATCAAAGGAAGGGACCAGATGCTGATTGCCGGACTGGTCAAGAAAGTCTATGCATCCTCCGGGCTGGACAGGTTGATCTATTTCCTGCAAACGCTGAACGCACTCGCGAATGCCAAAGAATACGAATTATTATCGACGCCGGGATATTCCAACTCCATCAACCTGGCCGACACGGAGAGGATCAATACGATCATGGATTTCATCCTGGATAATTTCGACGAAGAAATCCACCTGGATGAAGCCGCGTCGCTTGTTCATATGAACAAGTCCTCCTTCTGCAGGTATTTTAAATACAAGACCCATAAGACTTTATCCGAAGTGCTGAATGAGATAAGGATCGCAAACGCCTGTAAGCTCCTGGTCAATAGTGACTATACGATCACTGAAATATGTTATAAATCGGGCTATAACAACATTTCACATTTTAACAGGCAATTCAAAGGCATCACCGGCCTCACCGCTAAGAATTATACAAAGAAATACCTGAACGACGCCAATCAAACGGCGACAGCGCTGGCGTAGGCGGCACACAATGCAGGCGACAACGTTCATCGGTGCGATAGCCAGCGCTCGTCGACGCGGCAACGCTCACCGGAACGATGCCAATTGTATCAATAACACGGAAGGGCCCGCTATGGTCCCGGAGATCCGGAGCGTCTTTTTGCCATCAATCTTATATTCTTTGATCTTTGTAAAATTATGCGTTTCATCCACCACGTACATTTCAACCTTTACCGGTCCGGATAAAAAATTATTGCCCAGCCTGAACTCCACCTTTTTTGACTTTGCCGTGAAATTGCTTACAAGAAAGGCTATTCGCGTCCGTTCTTCGTTTGTACCCGAACAAATGACCAGGCTATCCTTTTTATCATATTGTGTTTCCAATCTTACAGGTGTATTGTTCACCAAGGTAGAAAAAGCTTTAAAGGCATAGGCCGACTTATGCGGTACACCAAGATCGGAGAACAGCCCATACATGCCGGCCGTGGTCGTATAATAATTGGCGATGTCGATAGGCTCGTCCTGGAATAACATCAATACATTGGCAAGAAATGCGCCGCCTTTAACGGAAGACTGGTCTGCAAAAGCGCTCTGCCTGGTATCGCCCTGCGCCCAGGAAAACCCCGGAGGCGTGTAATTCCATTCATCAAGAAAGCTCTTTGTCCGAAGGAAATGATGCCGGTCGAGGATATGGCGCATAGGTGTAGGAAGATGTGCCAGTTCCCAGGGGTCGATATTATAATCATGCCATGATAAAAAATCAAGGGGGACTGAATCTTTCTGGCAAAAATCCAAAAACTGCTCCGTAAAATCGGATGGCGCATACTCCCCGTTCTTTTTGACCAGGGGAATGGCTATTGCCGGACCACCGACTTCAACGTCAGGGAATTGCTGCTTGATCGCCCCGGCCGAAATTTTGTACAGGTCAAAGAACTGTGCCCACGTTCCTGTCCAGGTAGCACGCCCATTGTCGGGCTCATTCCAGATCTCCCAGTATTTGATCTTATCATGGAACCCCTTCGCCCATCCTTCGTTATAATGATGGATGATATGACAGCAGATATCGGCCCACTTTTTAAAATCCGACGGCGGATTTACATTATATTTTTGCTTTGTCCATTCAATGCTTTCCCCCAGCCTGTAGATAATGTCGGCGCCCGTCGCCATGATGGAGTCGATATATTCATCCGTTTGACGGAAATCATAGCTCTCCTCCTTTGAAGGATCGGCTTTGAAATCCCTGAAGATAGTAGTGATATCCACTGAATAAGAGGCGAACCATACTGCATCGTGCAGGCGAACGACAGGGATCTTACATTCCCTGAAATAGTCAGACAGGTTCAGGAGTCTCAGCGGGCTGACAGGGCCGAGATTTCCACCTTGTAACCGCCTGATGACGCCGGCGCTTTTACCGGCATCCACCTCGACGATCGATATTCCGGCTGCTGCCTTCCTCTTTGGAACCGGCTGCTGTGCGACGCCGGCAACGGTTATCAAAAAAAGGAATGGAAAGATTGTTTTGCTTTGGTATTTCATGTTGCTATTTTTTATCGATCGTTCGCTTTAATTGCAATAATTCAGCTAATTTCTGTTGGTAATCTGACGCATGATTGGTTTGATCGTGGTCACTTTGAACATCATATCGATAAAAACCCTGGCCTGATTTCAACCCCAGCTTTTTCGCTTTCACTTTTTCTTTAATTATTTCAGGCGTCGCCTTCTCCTGGCTTAACTCAGGCAAAAGATTTTCGCACACTTTTTGCCAGACATCCAATCCCCCCGAGGTCGGCAATGCAAAAGGGTCCGTTGAGAGCCCATCTGATCCCCAGGCTTTCCGTCATTACGGTATCGATATCCGCGACACAGGCTATTCCGCTTTCCACTAAAAAACAAGCCTCCCGCAATACGGCCGCCTGCAGCCTATTGGCTACAAACCCGTTAATATCCTTTTTTAATACCACCGGAACTTCTCCAAATTGCCGCAGGAAGGCAGCGACATCCTCTACCAGCCCGGGCATTGTATTTTCATGCTGAACGATCTCCACCAAAGGAATAAGATCGGCAGGATTGAAAAAATGAGTAATGATCATCCGGCTGCCGAAGGGTTGGCCCGACATCAACAATGCCAATGGATAAGTCGATGTGTTGGATGATACAATGGCGCCCTTCCTAAGAAGGGGCGCGATGTCGCTATATAATTGTCGTTTGATGGCAAGATCCTCCGACGCCGATTCTATAATGAGATCGGCTTCTGACATGGCCGCACCAAGATCCGAAGTGTAGGTTAGGTATTTTGCAATTTGTTCCTGGCTTTTTAGCCTGTTACCCGAAGCAATGATCTTGTCCCGATCGATATCGTAGGCAGTAACGGCCAATTTTTGGCGGGCGAAGAACCAGGCTATTCCATCGCCCATAGTCCCTGTTCCCAGGANNTTATTTTATTGAACATGCCGGCAGTTTTAATCATGTTGCTATCCCTTTCAATCATGCTGTGATCCGCAATAAAACTAACCTATATAACTTATTGAAATAGTCATTATATCATCCAATTACAGCACTGGTTTTGCATACTTGGGTTATTCGCCATGCCGGTCAACGGGCGGATTTTAAATTCATCCCCATCCTGCTCAGCGGATCGAATTCTATTTGGAAGTAAAATGAAAAGAGTAAATTGCATAAAATTCATTTGTGCAAATAGTTACTTTGATTGGCCTCCTGGCCGCCGCCTGTACAACTTTCTCCTTTCTGCCGCAAGCCGTTAAAACTATTCGTTCAACGGATACCTCGAGCATCTCCCTTTCGATGTATGCACTGTTCACACTAGGGACCCTATTATGGTTACTGTACGGCCTTTTCAGCAGCAACATTCCTGTATATCTCGCCAATGGTATTACGCTGATCTTTGCCTTGATCATCCTCGGATATAAGCTCAGGTATAAATAAGAATTCCGACCCGCCGTCCCCGCCATTTCTCACAAAAGGCCGGCTATTCCTATGCCATCCTATACAGTTATTTTAAGGACATCAATGACCTGGTCTTCCTCTGCGTGGATGATTTCTTTGAAGAATGCAGCCTCTACGTAGGGTCTCGATAGATCCTTTACCCTGGAAGACCTCAACAACTCATTTTTAAACGCACTCTGCCTACTCAGATACAAACTATCCGCATTTCCTTGTAAAACCAATACGGATTCTTTACTAAATCCCAAGTCTGCATTATGAACAAATTGCATTTGTCTCACAGCAATAATAGCCCCTATGATCAATATTTGTGATAGCAGGGAATATCAACTGCCCTATTATCCCTGACTTCAACGGATGGAGTTTCTTTGGCCTTATCAAATGCCCAGGAGCTTATCAGAAGTTTATTATTGGGGGTAACTGTATCAAAGCCGGCTTCTAATAGAATTCCCTCTTTGACCCCTTTGACAGCGGCTGTTTTACCGGCATAATGCAACCTTATTCCACCACTGCGATATTGATCTGTATCATCAAATGCGTGATCCCGCTCTATAGAAATGATTCCGTCAATTTTAATGGTTTCAGCCAGCCAATCATAGTATCTTTTTCTGGCCTCAACGTTTTTGGATTTACTATTTTTAGGGTTTTCATTGATGCCAAATTCTGAAGGGGGTTTGATGTGTATATCCAGGTCCTCGGAAAAACGGTCTATGATTTTATACCCTTTAGATAAGGAAGTGCCCCCCTTTAATTCAAAATCGAAATCTTACTTTTTTAATCCATACAAAACGTGCATAATCCAGTAGTCTTTTTCAATCAGACCGGCTTGTATGTTCGTGTCTTGCTCCAGGATACGCAATAAGTCACGAAAATCGTTGTGATTATGAAGAAATTCAGAGGGCATGCGTGTGCGTTTCGGATTGTATTAATGGCAAGAGTATTTTTCTTGCTTTGGCATTACCATATTCCAAAACAAAACGATTCAGTTTTTTGGCATCCATCATATGAACTTTAGCCGATACCTTCTTTAAAACTTCCTCCTGGTCTTCTGCCAACGTGGCGAGGTTGTTCACCAGATCGACCAATAGAAATTCCTGCGTTACTTTTTTAGGAAAATGAGGTTTTATCTTAAATGAGAATTTTCTATTGCCCAGTTGGAATTCGCCGTGACGTTTGTGATTGTATACGGTTCTTGTGTTATAAAGCTGGGTGGTGCCAACGCCTAAACTATTATAGGCATTGGGAGAAGTCAGCAGGAATCTGTCGTCTTTTAAAAAGCTTCGTACCAAAACTTCTTCTTCAGGTGGTGTTTTTCCAAAGGCGGTTTCTTTAGGCACATAGTACATGCCCGGTGATAACTTTTGCAGCGTCCCATCCTGCAAGAGGGCATCAAGATGCCTGTCGACTGACTTAGACCATTTAGTTAATTCAGTCCGTCTATACACTTTACCTTTCCGCAGGTTTTTTTTCAGTTCATCGAGTTGAGACATGATACTCCTTTTAACCTATGCAAATATAGCGTTTTAAATTAAATTTGACGGTATTTTAATTAAAATTTCATGCAAATAAATAATATAATACATTGTATGACAATCACTCATGCAATTAAAATATTACTACCATATTAAAAAGTAACAATATCCGGAGTCCCTAACCCCTTACTAGCTGTATATCAAATAGTCGCCTAAAGAAAAGTCCTCCTCAGGATCTCCCGGAGGCAGTCCTCCTTTCAGCCCTTTACATTTTATAATGCTGATGGTAATGAGAAAGGCTAACCCCACCATAGTAAGTAGTTTGGTTCGTGTGGTAACCTTAGAAAGGAATCGCCGAAATATTTTCATTTTTAATGAATTGTACG
Source organism: Chitinophagaceae bacterium (assembly GCA_003151295.1). Classification (GTDB taxonomy): domain Bacteria; phylum Bacteroidota; class Bacteroidia; order Chitinophagales; family Chitinophagaceae; genus Puia. Next base: position 18,060 of record PLXD01000127.1, read on the forward strand.
ATTAAAATAGCTTTAAATTAAATTAGTCTGCATATTTCCCATATTTTTTTACTGATTTTTCCAGATCCTTCTCTGTCTTTGTCAAATCATCAAAGCTCAATGCCATTTTTACGATTTTTTCTTAAAATGATCCGGAATAATAAACTCATATCCTTTCGGCGGCCAAGGACCTAGACTCTGTCCTGTTGCCCGTGTGTTGGTTGGCCGAATTGATTCATAACCCTTTACATTATACTCTATGTTCAAAAACGGTGTCTTTTTTATCTTCCCTTCATCAGTTGACCGGATTGCCATATCAATAACACAACTGGTCAATAAATTTCGTTCTATAGGGACCGGTGGCTTGCCAGTCACCATTAACTTCTCAATATTAAGATCCAGGTAGCTGAAGGCGGCATAAACGGCGGTAGTCTGATCATATACGAATTCGGTAGCTACCGTTTTGCCGTCAGCTTTGGCAGCATAGGCCCAGCCTTGGTTAACATACTCATCTAACATCAGGCACGCTCCCCTGGTACCATCATTATAGTGCACTATTACTGCCAGTGGCATTTTAACTACCTCTCGCAACGAACCAGTAGACTTTTTTTGAAATTGAATCTTATCGAGGGCAGCATCCACCAATTCTTGAGAGATTTTACCGGAATCCATCGCCGCCCATACATCTTTTCCCTTCAAGCCCTCTACGCTGGCAACACCTGTTTCTCCACCTGCCCGACGTTCAACCATACACTGAAGAATTTCCACAACATGGAAGCCATATGCATCAAGAGAAGCATATCCTATTGCCACAGCTTCGGTAATTTTAGTGCCAATAGGATGCACAAGGTTAGGATCGCGCCACCAATAAGGAGCCGAAGATCCAGCCATCATCGGGACATTCAATTCCTTACCCCGGTTATAAACCCACATACTGTCCAGCCAGCTATAGGAAAAAGCTTTGTCCGTATAAAGCGGCACTGACTTATTAGACGCATCAAACACGCTGAAAATCTGCTCTAAAGTATTCATTCGCGGATACATTTTTTCTCCCAGGCGGTTATACTGATAATCACCATGCTCACCAACATAAATAACACCATCAACAGCCAGCTTATCACCTCCCAGCGTTAAGGCGTCAGCAATGGTGGGATAAAGTGTTACACCATTCATTTTCGCAATCCGAACACCAGTATCGTTGGCACCAATCTGGGCGATATGCATCGATACAATCTTTATATCAGGTTTCACCATCCCATCGTCGGTAGGTATGCCAATGAAAAGTCTGGTGCCAATCACATCAGGATGCGCGAGATTCCAATACGTATTACAAATAAAAGCGATCCTTGGCAAGCCATCCTCGCCAGATGACATTTGGGCTGATCCTTTGGTAATTGGACCAATGTTACCATTCTTTCCAAAAATGAATCCTGGAACAATGGTTAAACTTGCTGCAGTAATTAGCGATTTTTTAATAAAGCCCCTGCGAGGGTTATTTTTTTCTGATTTCATTTTATATTTATTTTGGATGTATTTATTTTGGATGGTTCTAAAAATTCATTTTTTAATTTTAGGCGTTCCGATAAGCATTTACATATAGTTCTCTTTCATCCGGACTCACCTCAATTCCGTTTGCAGGCCCCCCGATGCTATCCAATAAAGTAATTTTTCCATCAGTGTCTATTCGCCAAATGCGACCTGAATCAATCAGCATATCACCACGACTGTCAAACCTAATCCCATTTCCAATACTGCCGCTTGGCAATTCAATAAAGATACTACCTTCTCCCAATGGCGTAACTTGATCTATAGTACCCTGACGGGCAAAATTAACTGCATAAACTGTCCCGGATTTATCTACAGCAGGTCCTTCCACTCCATGCGTAAAACCATTTGGAGGAGTAAATAAAGAGGATTTAAATAATTCGCGAGACGAAGGAACTTGTGCCTCCGTTATAAGCCAAACCCCCATGAGGAACAAGAAAAAAGTCAAGTTAAAAAATAACTTAATTAAATACTGTTGGTTATATTTCATCTAATTTAAATTTTAATTTTAAATCAAACAAAAACAATTTTTCCAGGAACTGACTACTTAAATTCAAAATCTCCGTACTTTCTAACTACGAATTCCCGGAATTACACATGAAGAATTCGCAGCAGCCAGCAATGCGGCATAAATTCTATTTTTTCACATTATCAATCGCATAGATCTCTGTAGCCAGTTGTTTCAAAGCCCCGACAACACAGGCCGCGATTCTTATTCCTTTTTTTGCGGAGGATTTAACAGGATCCCCAAAGACGCCATTGGGAGTCATTGATTTCATTGTACGGTAATAAGATGCTTTCGGCCCTTGCAACATGTCACCTTCAGCCCAAGCAAAAGTAGGAACATTGGCGCCTTTTTGTACTTGTGAATTATCCACCAGATGAGGGGCTATGGCCAGAATAAGGGACGTTTCAAATTCGCAGGCGTGGCCGGTACCACCGGGACCGGTTTCCGTTATATTTCTTAATTCTTCTTTCACAAGATTCCACCAGGTCACTCCTACTATATGCGCAGCAGGGTTCGCATAGCCAAGCTGTTCAATAATCACCTGCATGATACCTTGATTACCTCCATGGCTATTAAGAAGAATAATTTTATTGAAGCCATGATGCAAGACAGACGTAACAATATCTTTTACAACCGCTGCAAACGTGGAATGGCTCAAACTTAAACTCCCAGGAAATTCCATATGATGATCAGAACATCCGATGGATACAGAAGGAAATATTAATATGGTTTCCTTCATTTCTGTATTTAACGAAGCCGCAAAATATTCGCCAATAAGCCTGTCGGTTGATACAGGCAGATGAGCCCCGTGTTGCTCGGTAGCAGCCAAATTGAGCAGAACCGGAATATTTTTATCCAGTGCTGCCAGCTGTTTTGAAGTAAGTTGATCCCAAATCATAATCATTAATTTTGTATCCAGGAAGTTGTTTATAACAATTCCATGAATCTGTATTTGTAAATGGTTTTAAAATGGTTCCGGATTTGGCCTGAAAGATATTTTCGAAACGTGCTCAGGCTAGCTGGTAGTCCTTTTTCGTTTTTAGTATTTTGAGTGTCATGATTATTGAGTACCAATAAACTTGATGAATAACCACAAAAGTAATTAATGGGTACTTTTCGTCCGCTATTGAATGAAAAAAACCTGGCAGAGGGCCAGGTTGAGGAGTTGTTAAGATGAAGGATATGGCTACNNCGGCATCGGGGCGATTTCCCGGACTTCGATGTTGCCATCGCTAGCGATATGCGGACAGGCTTTGGCCAGTTCGGTGGCTTGTTGAAGGCTGTCGGCTTTGACGATGAGGTAGCCGCCGACGATGCCTTCCGTGCCCGATTTGACGGGTTCGGAAGAGGTTCCTTTTGCGGATACGACGGCGCCGCCGGAAACCAGCGGTAGACCGCCGACGAATTGACCTTTTTGGGTAAGATTACCCATGTAGGCGCCCCAAGCTTGCATTTCGGCTTTGTTTTGGGCTTCCGTTTTGCTGGTCATGGGAATTCCGCCTCGCAGTAATAAGAGATACTCTTTCATGTTTTTTTGGTTTTTGCTATGAATGATATCTAATGACACATAAAGGTGACAAAATAGGACAGTTAGGAGGAAAAATCTTTTTGCGGGCCGTCCCGTTACGGCCTCATTTACTTTCGCCAGGAGGGGAAAATCCCGGACGATCTCATTAACCCGCACAGTGTCCCCGGCAAAGCGATACAAGGTCAACGTGACGAAAAAATACCGGCCCGGAAAGAAATAGCAAGTTATTTAAATATATCCCTTGTCACACTTGCCGGCTGGATGAAAAACCGAATGCGGCTCGTGTATGCCAGGGGCGGTTTTATCAATTTTGTAACCGGTTTCGAATATTCCTGTATACCGGTTTCCCGATTTCTTCGTTACTACCGCGGAGGTTTGGCCTGCTTTTTCAGAAGGCCGATTTGATATGCACTGGATTTTCAGACCCCGCCCGGTGATCCACCGGGAGATTACCTGGCTCTTGTTGTTTTCTATTTTTTCCCTTGGTGTGGTGAGCTGGCTGATCTATAACAGAAAAAGCAGCATCGAGCGGTCGGACGCGGGTATCCGGCATGCTTATGAGGCGATGGACAGCCTGCGCGAAGGGGCAAACCCGGCGACCGGTGTTTTGTATGAACGGCTGCAGATCGAACGACGCATCCTCGGGGAAAGGCTGCGATCGAACGAAAGGGCGAATGACCGGACAGCGCTGATGCTGGTCCTGGGGCGGGTCGCCGGTTTCCTGCTGGTGGCGGTCATCCTGGTGCGGTTGAACAAGGATATTTCGGGTCGAAAACGAATGGAGGTGGAAGTGGAGCAGTCCGTTCAACAACTGCTCGGTACATTGTCCCGGAGAGATGGGTTTACCAGAGGGTACTATCTTTATCCAGGCTCCCAAGGAATGGCAAACTTTGGCAGTCGTGATACCCCTATCGTTGTCCGACATTTCCTATAATTGTCAGGTAATAGTTCCCATTCCCGCACCTATGGAGAATGGTTGGATTGATCTGCCAAAATTGGGACAATGGATTAGCAAAGAGGACAAACTTGATGTGTCGGCAACACCGCTGCCTCTATATCTTTCCCAAGGCGATCTATACGGGTACTCAAAAAGCTGGAACGATCATTACCATAGCTAATTCTCGGCAAAACTCAGGGGCAGTTTTAATTTAATAAGCGTCCTATTAATTGACTGCTTTAAACATCTCCTAAACATAATCCGTGGCGTAAAAACTAGGATCAGTAAGGATTTTGAGGGCAATAATTCATAATTTTATGGCACAAATCATTAATAATCGGATGTCCAAATTCAATTAGGCTGGCGGACAAACGGCGGACAAGCAGGATAACTTATTGATAATCAGTGGCGGTCGTGTTCTCCTCTTCCGCACAGATGAGAAAATCATCAATTTTCTTCATAGGCTGCTCCACAAAGAGCAGCCTTTTCTTTTATTATCAACCAACTATACTTGAACGTAAAGCTGAATAAGGTGTTCGATTAAAATAATTACTAATGCTTTATAGGCCCAAACGAACTGCTTCCCCATTACTCACTTCCGATGCACCCGCACCCAATCGCGTAAGGCTGCAATAACAGGTACCGGCGACAAGCTGTGATCTGTTATACAAAAAACCGGAAAACTATCCCTAACGGTCATCCGTTCCTATTATTGGGCATCAGCTCGATCAATGACTTCTTACGCCAGTAGCGACGGGGTGACATCGAGAGGATTGCAGACGACCAGGAATACCTTTTCCACCTGTCTGTCCCACGGGGTTTTATCAACCAACGACCACCCGGCTGATGCTCTACCAGTTGTCCTGGCGACACATCCCGGCAATCGATCCAAAGGACCCCCCGTTGCCCAGGATTGGGAAAGAAGAGCGGCCTGTGCCGTCTTACCTGTGGCGGGCGCGCCGATAGCCATAAGATGGCGTGTTCATCCAACTGATCATGCAGCTCCCTTACCAGTTTCACACGGAGCGCAGCGGGATGAATCTCCGGCACCAAAAGGTCGCCGTCCAAAAAAGCGGACGAGATGTCCAGGTGCTCGTCGCTGGGGGAATATAATTTTCCAAACATTGGATCCACTTTTGGAATAAAGTAAATCCCCTTTCTTGTATGTTTTTGCAAGGTTTGCCTTTGAAGTTCCTTTGCCCATCCCAAGATGATATGATTTATTTTGTTGGGCTTGAAGACAACCAGTTAAATCGATTAAGCTATCCCGATTGGATAGTTGGCCAAAGACCATGTAAAGCAATTGATGCAAGCACGTAAAGGTTTTTACTTTATAATTACCCAGATACTTGGATACACAGCGGCTAAAATCATTATGAGACAAAAACTCAATTAATTGAGCAAAACATACTTGCCTTGATTCATAATTAAATGATTTACAGATAATTATAAACAAAAAAATAAAATCATTCCGAATCGTTTGAAATTAAATAGCTCTGAAACCCTTATCCAGTAATATTTTCAAAGAACTGATGTATATATTAACAAGACGGTCATGTGAAATTTACAGTAATTTTATAAATATCACAACCTGTAATAAAGATATAATGGGACTGTTCAATTTTTTTACACAAGAAATAGCTATAGACCTGGGTACTGCTAACACCCTCATTATATATAACGACAACATAGTAGTAAATGAGCCTTCGATAATAGCTCTCAACCGGAATAACCCAAAAGAAGTGCTGGCGGTAGGCAAACGTGCTTTATTGATGCACGGAAAAACACACGAAAGTATCCGTACAGTCCGCCCGCTGAAAGATGGTGTTATTGCCGATTTTAATGCAGCAGAGTTAATGATTCGGGAAATGATCAAGATGATCTACCCTAAAAAGCCTTGGTTTCCGCCAAGCTGGCGGATGATGATATGCATTCCTTCATCCATCACAGAGGTAGAAAAACGTGCCGTTCGCGACAGTGCCGAGCAGGCTGGCGCCAAGGAAGTGTACCTTATTTATGAGCCTATGGCGGCTGCGCTGGGTATTGGCATTGACGTGGAAGAACCTATAGGCAATATGATTATTGATATTGGCGGTGGTACAACCGGTATTACAGTAATAGCCCTGGCCGGTATAATTTGCGACCAGAGCATACGTATTGCAGGCGATGAATTTACTGACGATATTATGGAAGCATTAAGGCGCTACCACAGCCTGCTAATTGGTGAAAGAACAGCAGAGCAGATTAAAATAGAGGTGGGTGCTGCAATGAAAGACTTGGAAAACCCGCCAGATGATTTAGCTGTAAACGGCCGTGACCTGGTAACGGGTATACCCAAGCAGATCATGGTAAGTTTCGAGGAAATTGCCGAGGCATTGGATAAATCTATCTTTAAAATTGAAG
>PLXD01000594.1 GCA_003151295.1 Chitinophagaceae bacterium
CGCAGCATTGCTACCCCCGCCTACGCAGGCAATAACATGGGTCGGCAATTCATGACCGGTCGTCTCCTTGAGCTGGGCCCTGATCTCCTCGCTGATGACACTCTGGAAACGCGCGACCATGTCCGGATAAGGATGCGGTCCTACGACACTGCCTATAATATAATGTGTATCATGAGGGTTATTGATCCAATCCCTGATTGCTTCGTTCGTCGCATCCTTTAAGGTTTTGCTTCCGCTGACCACAGGGATCACCTTTGCACCCAGCATCTTCATGCGGGCCACGTTGGGTGCCTGCCGCTCGATATCCTTTTCTCCCATGTATACGATACACTCGACCCCCTTCAGGGCGCAGACGGTAGCGGTGGCCACACCATGCTGACCTGCCCCCGTCTCCGCAATGATCCGTTTCTTCCCGAGGCGTTGCGCCAGCAGGATCTGACCGACCGTATTATTGACTTTATGAGCGCCGGTATGACAAAGGTCTTCCCTTTTGAGATAAATATTTGTATTGTACTTCCGGCTCAGGCGTTTGGCCAGGTAGAGGGGAGTAGGCCTGCCCACATAATCCTTGAGGAGCGCCTGAAATTCCTTTTGAAAAGCGGCTTCGTGCATGATCTCCAGGTAACGTGTACGCAGCTCCTCTACATTGGGGTACAACATCTCCGGGATAAAAGCACCACCGAATTTCCCGTAATAACCCTGTTCGTCCGGCGAACGGTAACTCACGGCAGGCTTTGCCGCCGCACCCTGTTTTGTAGTATTTTGTGTCGTTGTCATCGTGATTTTTTTACAGACTTCTCAAACAGATCTTACCCAACAGCGGGATCCTTTCTTTTAAGGTGTCTTAAACTCCTCCAGCATCGTCCTTATCTTCTTCAGGTCCTTCACGCCCGCGCTCAATTCGAATTTGCTGTTAACGTCGATGGAAAACAATTTTTTAGCCACGGGCTCCCTGGCAAAAACCTTCAGTTTTCCCACATCGCCCGGCTCGATGCCCCCGCTCAGGAAAAACAGCTTGTCGATGACCGCCGCTTTCAGCACATTCCAATTAAATTTTTTCCCGGTCCCTCCATATCCCACCCCTTCGGTATCGAAGAGGAACATATCGCAGGAGTCCTGGTAAGGCCGGATGATCCAGTCTATCGGGTCGTCTTCCCCCAACCTGAATACCTTGATGACCGTTATATAATTAGCCAGTTGCTCGCAAAAACGCGGCGTCTCATCGCCATGTAGTTGGATCATATCCAGGCCATAACTATCCACCTGTTTCATCACTTCCTCATAGCCGGCATTTACGAAGACACCCACCTTACCTAGCTTCAGCTTTGCTTTTTTGAGCTGCTCGCCGGAAAGATGCCGGACCACGTAACGCGGTGATTTCGGATAGAAGATGAAACCCGCAAAATCCACCCCCATTTCATCGAGCTGCCTGACCTGATCAAGTTGGGTCATTCCGCAAACTTTAACTCTCATAAGCCCCTCCTGGTCTTCCGCGACAGGCGAAAGGATTTTAATGATTAAAAAAATGGGGCAATCACAATCGTTTTCTTATCGTACTTTTTCTTATCATACTTTTCCTATCGTACTTTTCTTAAGGTATATTTTCTATCGTTGGACCGGACATTCGACCGGCAATCCTTACACGTTCTTTAAAACAGCCGATTTCAGTTTTCCGGCAAACTTCTCAAAAGCCAGGGCGGGATCTTTCTCCTTCATAAAATTCTCCCCGATCAGGAATCCCCGGAACCCGAAATTTCTTAGTCGAACGATCGTTTCCACTTCGCTGATACCACTCTCGGATATCGTGATCCTACCCGAGGGGATCTTTTCACTGAGCTCGATAGAACGCTGTATGTCTACGGTAAATGTTTTCAGGTCACGGTTGTTTATGCCCACCAGCTCCGTCTCTTCACAGATATGTCCCAATTCCTCTTCGTTGTGAATTTCAAGCAGGACTTCCAATTCCAGGCTTTTCGCAAAAGCCGCAAGACTCCGCACTTCTTCCGGCTGCAGGCAGGCTGCGATCAGCAGGATCGTATCGGCTCCCATGGCCCTGGCTTCCACCACCTGGTATTCATCGATCATGAAATCCTTCCGGAGGACCGGGATCGGATTGACCCTGGCCTTTTCCAGATCCTCGCTGCTACCCCCGAAAAACTTTTCATCCGTCAATACCGACAGGCAGGAAGCGCCGTTTGCCGCATAGGCCTTCGTGACCGCCGTTACGTCGGCCGTTCCGTTGATCACCCCCCTGGAAGGGGACTGACGCTTGAATTCGGCGATTATACCGGTCTTTGCCGGATCCGTTAAAAACTGCCGGAGCGAGAGCGGCCGCCTCGCGAACAACGCTTTTTTCTCCAGGTCCTTTACCGGCAGCAATGCCTTTCGTTGCTGGACTTCCAATTTTTTGTGCGCTACTATTTTATCTAAAATGTTCATCGTATCCTTTAGCTGATTACCCTTTATCTGATTATCGAAATCCTTCGGCCCGGGCTATTCCCATCCTTCCGGAATTCAGGATCTTTGTAAAGAGATTAATTTTTGTAACGCCTGGTAAGCCTTCCTGCTCTCCAGGCTCTCCACAGCAGCCTTATAAGCGCCCTCATAATCCTTATACACCCCGGTACAGTGCAGAGCCATGGCCGCATTGGCAAGCACTACCGCATTCTGCGCCCAGCTGCCCTCTACCTTTAATATCTTCTCAAACAGTTTTGCCGCTTCTTCGACGGTATTTCCACCGTAAATATCGGCAGGATTTACCATTCGTTTACCCAATTGTTCGGGGGTCATGATCTTTTCCCCTTCATTGGAGATAATACGGGCATCGCCAGTCAGGGAGATCTCATCGTAACCATCCAGGCTATGAATGATCGTGAATACTCCCTCGGCCTGCTGCAGCAGGTAATTATAGACCCTGGCCATTTCAAGGTTGTAAACGCCAACGAGTTGAAATTTCGGGAAGGCGGGGTTCACCATGGGGCCCAGCATATTGAAAAATGTCCGCAATCCAAGATTTTTACGGATGGGGCCTACTGCCTTAAGAGCCGGGTGGAAGAGCGGCGCGTGGAGAAAACAGATATTTGCCTCTTCTACTTCCTTTCTCAGTCTGCCGGCATCATTTTTAAAGACATATCCCAGTTGTTCCATGACATTGGAAGACCCGCTGATAGAGGAAGCCCCGTAATTGCCGTGTTTGGCCACTTTTTGCCCGGTGCCCGCAACAATGAAACAGGCCAGGGTGGAAATATTGAAGGTATTCTTACCATCGCCCCCCGTTCCCACGATATCGATGGTCTCATGCCCATCCAGGTCGATGCGAACGCACAACTCCAGAAGAGCATCACGGAAGCCCTGCAATTCGTCGATCGTGATGCTGCGCATCAGGAATACCGTAATGAAGGCGGTTATCTCACTGTCATTATACGCGCCCCGGGAAATATTGACCAGGGTCTCCCGGGCCTGCTCCCGCGACAGTGTCTTATGCTCGAATAAATATTGTAGCGTTTTTTTCATTTCCGACATTTCAAAATTAACCGTAAATCAACTGATAGTAATTCATCCATCATTCTATTTATTCCATTTATTCTATTTATCCAGCCAGTTCCTCATGATCTTTTCCCCGTCCGGAGTCAATACGCTCTCCGGGTGGAATTGGACACCTTGCACGTCAAAGTTCTTGTGTTGAAGCCCCATGATAAAATTGCTCTCATCCCTGGCTGTCACTTCCAACTCTCCCGGGAATCCTTCTTCACTGATCACCCAGCTATGGTAGCGCCCAACGACAAATTCGTCCTGCAATCCTTTAAATAAAGGACTGGTGCCGCCGGACCCCGTCCTCAGGATTTTAACAGGCGTAGCTACTCCATGATAAACCTTACTGAGGTTCACCAGCTTCCCGCCGAATGCCTCCCCGATCGCCTGGTGTCCAAGGCAGACTCCCAGGATGGACTTGGAAGAAGCATATTCTTTGATCAGTGGCAGTAGCAGCCCCGCTTCGACAGGAATCCCAGGACCGGGAGACAGGATGATCTTATCGAATTTCTTTACTTTCTCCAAAGGGATCTGGTCGTTACGAACCACTTCAACTTTCTGGTGCAGTATTTTTTCAACGAGGTGCACCAGGTTGTAAGTGAATGAATCGTAGTTGTCGAATACTAATACACTGGCCAATTTCTTAAATTTAAATGAATGCCCTGTTTAAAATTATTTCGAAGCGGTCTGACTTATTTCGAGATCTCTTCAGCGAAGACGATCGCCTTTTTCAACGCGCCCAATTTGTTGTTGACTTCCTGCAACTCACTTTCCGGATCACTGGCCGCTACCACGCCGGCGCCAGCCTGGTAAGTCAGCGTATTTTGCCTGCTCAATAAACTTCGGATCATAATAGCCTGATTACAGCTCCCATCGAAGCCCATAAACCCAATGCAGCCACCGTAATAACTTCTCGCAGTAGGCTCATAACTGTCTATCAGTTCCATAGCCTTGAATTTCGGGGCTCCGCTCAGCGTCCCGGCCGGGAAAGTGAGGGCCAATAATTCGAATGGATTGCTGCCTTCCCTGACTTTTCCCCTGACCTCGCTCACAAGATGGATAACATGCGAGTAATATTGTACTTCGCGGTAATGCTCAACCGATACCTCATCGCAGCAACGGCTCAGGTCATTACGGGCAAGATCGACCAGCATGACATGCTCGGCATTCTCTTTGGCATCTTTCAACAGCCGCTCGGCAATCTCCCGATCGGCGGCTTCATCCCCGGTCCTTTTAAACGTGCCGGCTATCGGGTGAACGATGGCCTTACCCTGCCGGATGATCAACTGGGCTTCGGGCGAAGATCCCATCAGCTTATAATCGCCGTAATCGAAGAAGAAAAGATAGGGGGAAGGGTTGATGCTTCGCAGGGCCCGGTATACATTGAATTCATCCCCCCTGAAACCCTGCTGAAAACGGCGGCTCAGCACGATCTGGAAAACGTCTCCGCGAAAGCAGTGCCGGATCCCCTTCCTGACCATCTCCCTGTACTGTTCGTCCTCCATGTTAGAGGTCTCTTCGCCATGAGTATAAAAAGGGTAGACAGGAACGTCTTTGCTTTTGATCAGGGATTCTACAAGATCAGACTCACTTTCCTGGCCTCCCAGTTCATTTTCGCATAAGTAAAGCTCATCCTTAAAATGGTTGATGGCGATCACATACTGGTAGAGGCNNTTGTTGGCCTTTTTAAGATGGATCGTATCGAAGAACTGCACCGCGTCGAAGCTCGTATAGCCGAATAACCCCTGGACGGCCCGGATCGCTTTCTCCTCGGCGGTCTGCACGTCGAATTTTTGCATGAACTCCCAAAGTAGCCGGGGCACATCACCGGCATTCTTAATCTCTTCCCTTTCCGGTCGCCTACCCGGAAGCTTGTATTCCACACTTTTTGTATCGGTGATTTCAATACCCGCAATGGCATTGATGCAAATGAATGAGAAACTATTTTCAGCCGAATGGTAATCGGTGCTTTCCAGGAGGATAGTATCCCGGAAACGATCCCTCAGCCGAAGGTAGATGCTTACCGGGGTATAGATATCCGAAAGAAGCTTCCTGTATGTTGTTTTTATCTCGATCCTTTTCATGATGTATATCCGCCTGCGCGGGGTATTATTGATGGCAAAAAAAAAGCCCCCGGTTTATCGGGGGCCCAATATGGTAATACATGTATTAATAGCATTACTTGCCCCGCTCGGAGTTTGTATGCCACCACCATATTTTATTTATTGATTGATTATTCACCTGAAATAGTTTGTTCTTTAATTGCCGGCTGGAATCTCGCATAAGCTCGATTTCATCGCAACGCAAATATGAGTCGGAAAAACGATTCATCCAAATTTTATTTTGTCAGGGTGACTGTATTGGCTAATTTTCAAACTTGTAAAACAAGCCCTGATGATGAAATCGACGATCAGCCAATGCCTCCTGGCCTTACTGCTCTGCATTAACAGCTTTGCAGGAGTGCCGGGGGAGCCCCCCGCATTCAGTAAACATTTCAGGCTCCTGCCCCAGCCTCAGAAGATCGAATTCCTGGAAGGAAAGGGGCTGCTTTATTCCGATCTGCAACACATTTCCCTGATTGCTATGAAGGAAAAACCCATCATGAATGACATTCTCGCAGGCCTGCCTGTGACCTGGCTGACCGGGACGGAAAGCGGAACTGCGGGTAAAACCCTTACAACTAAAGCCCTTGCAGGCAATGTATCCCTGGTGATCCGTCACGATCTGGGGTTACCTTCCCCGGAGGGATATGTGCTGGAGATCAGGGACCGGCAGATCATCATTAGGGCGGAACAGCAAGCTGGGTTATTTTACGGCATTCAAACACTTGAGCAATTATTGGACGATTCCCGTGATGGACAGATCCCGATCCCTTCCTGCAGGATTACGGACTATCCACAAATACCTTACCGGGCCGTTCACCTGGATATGAAGCATCATGTCGAGACGGGAAATTACTATTATCATATCATCGATCAATTGGCAAGTATAAAGATCAATGCCATTATCGTCGAGTTCGAAGACAAACTCCGTTACCGGAAAGCTCCCCTCGTAGGTTCGCCGGATGCTATTTCCATCGAGGAGTTTGCCGCTATCAGCCGGTATGCCAAAGAGCGGAATATCGAGATAAGCCCCCTTGTGCAGGGGCTGGGGCATGCTTCCTTCATATTAAAACACGGCGCCTATAAGGACCTACGGGATGACTCCACATCGGATTGGGTATTTGACCCGCTCAACCCGAAGACATACGATCTCCAGTTCTCTCTATACGAAGACGCCATCGCTGCTACTCCGTATGGAAAATATCTTCATGTGGGAGGGGACGAG
>PLXD01000504.1 GCA_003151295.1 Chitinophagaceae bacterium
GGAGGCATGGACAAATCGGTATTGTTTGCCGGTGAAGTGCGTGCCATTCATGACCACCTGGCGCAGAAAGGCCGTGAATTATGGATCTGGGGAGACCGCCTGATCGATGGGAAGACCACGGGTATCGGCGAGTGGGAAGCAAGCTACAATAATACCTACCGGGCGATCGACATGATCCCTAAAGATGTAGTCATCTGCGACTGGCATTACGAACGCTCCGATAAGACCGCCGTCTATTTNNATGAAAGGATTCAGGATCGTGACCTGCCCCTGGAGACGATCGGAACCCGGCATCGAACAAGTGAACGATATGGTCAGCTTCAGGCAGCAATCCACACCAGAAATGAAGGAGCGGTTCCTCGGGATCGTAGAAACGACCTGGACAAGCACCCAGTCTTTCATGAATGGCTTCTATGGCATCGGGCAAAAAGGACCGGCCAGCGAATACACAGCCTGGAAATGTTTCAAAGATGTATTCCAGAAGATCGACTCCCTGGGGAATTAGTGCTTTGACTTTAAAGGCAGGCGACTACATTTTCTAAAAATATTTAATAGGGATACATGCCGGCAAATGCCGGTCTCGTACAGCATGAAATTACCATGGAGGCCTTGTTCAGGTAATGAATTTACTCCTGATAATCGATTTTTTTGTAATTTAGACCCGCTCCCGTAATATATGACTGATCATCCATTCGACAACCAATAAAAACGAATAGAAAAATGTTTAAACTCCTTGTGTTGGGCTCTACGGTAGCACTAGCCTCTTTCATCGTTAAGGAACCTATCAGCAAACCTGCAAACCCTGCCGGGGCCATGGCCGCAATGCCCTTGGCGGGTAAGCGTTTCATTGCCCGGACTCCAAAATCGACCCTTACCCTGTTCGACGGAAAGACATTGAACGGCTGGCACGGGTTTAATAAATCCGGCAAGGTCGAAAACTGGACCGTCCAGGATGGATCCCTGGTCTGCCTGGGCGCTGCGAAAGATGCGCATGGCGGCGACCTTGTCAGCGACAGGGAGTTTACCGATTTCGAACTCTCCTGGGAATGGAAGGTCGACAAGGGAAGCAACAGCGGCGTAATGTATCATGTAATAGAGGGCCTTCAGTACAAAGCTCCTTATGAAACCGGCCCCGAATATCAGATCATCGATGATATCGGTTTCCCCGCTCAATTGGAGCTGTGGCAACAAACCGGCGCCGATTACGCAATGACGCCCGCAAATGACCAGAAGAAGTTAAGTCCCATAGGAGAATGGAACACCAGCAAGATCGTCTTTAACAAAGGACATGTCGAACATTGGTTGAACGGGAAAAAGATCATAGAATTCCAGGCCTGGACCGATGATTGGAATAAGAGGAGAACGACGGGAAAATGGAAGGACTATCCCGATTATGGAAAAGCAGCCACCGGTGAGATCGCCTTGCAGGATCACGGCAATAAAGCCTATTACAGGAAGATCGTCATAAAAGAACTATAAGTATTTCTTACTCTCATAGTTCTTTCTTACTTATATAGTTCTTTCTCACTTTCTTTTAAATGTGGGGGACCTTTTAAGGAGGGCGACGGCCGCTATCAACACCCATATGACATTTACAAAGGCCGATGGAATGGCATGGTGGTAAATGGTATTAACGATCAGCAATGTGCTGCCGATGATATTCAACAGGTAATACAGAATAGTATCGGAGGACAGTTTTTTATAAATGTTCAGCGCATATGCCAGAACCACCATTATCGAACCGATCCATCCGAGGAGATCAATGATCATAATCAACCTTTTAATTTTATCGCTTATCATTTTACGCTCATGGAAAACTCCTCCGACCCTCAAAAATCCGACCCTCAAAAGTCGAAGGATCCCTTGCACGGGCTGACGCTCGAGAAAATAGTGACCCATCTGGTAGAGAGCTATGGATGGGAACAACTGGCGGAAAATATCCGGATCAACTGCTTCATGAGCAACCCCTCCATCCAATCCAGCCTGAAATTCCTGCGAAAGACGCCTTGGGCCAGGACCAAGGTAGAAGATTTTTATAAGTATTCATTGAGAAAGAAGAAACTGATATAAAAGCAGGGGCCGGCCAAAACGGGCCGGCTTCTGCTTTTATATTTTTACGGCTGCACCACCCTGACAACCCCCGCCCCATTATACGAATGGTACTCCCCGTTATACATCGCATCGGCGCTGACCGGACCCGTATGGTAGACCCCGGGAGAAACGGCACGCACCGCGTAATAATAGGTCTGCCGGATTTTATGCGCATCCACAAACAGGTTGATCCGGTCGTCCCGTGTATCGATCGCGGTCGGCGAATCTCCATCCTTGATCCAGTCCATCCCGGGAATATCCTTGGTCCGGGGATTCTCGATCTCGAAACCAGCCGGCAGCAGGTCGGTGATCACTACATTGTCTATATCGGTGCTGTAGGATTTTTCCAGCGTGAGCTCCACGATGATCAGCTCATTCTGCCGGAAACTATTCCCCGTGATGGGCTTGCCATACCGGTCGAAGAAATGCTTGCGTATTTTCAGGTAACTGTCTTCCTCCTTATAAGCGCCCGTGGAAGAGATGCCCTCCGCTTCCCAGAAATAGAAGAGCCGGCCATTCCCCCTGGATACGATCTCGGGGTCGGTGCCCTTCAACTGCACCGAACTAAGACGCAGATCATTCCCGTCCATCGAAGCGATCGTCTTACCCCCTACCCGTATATCGGCGGTCACATTGGACTTGGCGGATTCCCGGGCGATCTTGCCGAGGGCCAGGAAACTGAAAGCCAACTCCTGCCNNTGCTATACCAATAACGCTGCTTCAGCTTGTCGGCGACATGACGGGCCATAATGGGTATCTGGCTATTGCCGGGATCCACATCCACCAGCACATCCAGGGCGATGGACTCGTCGCGGATATCGGAGTAGAAGCTTCCGCCTGTCTGGGCCACGGACTCCTCCCCGGCGAACTGCGAAGGGAGGAATTGGTGGAAACTATTCTTATCGCCCGCCTGCGCATAAGCAGCCGCAAGCAGGTATCGTTCATCCAGGCTCAGCATAGCAGGATTGGCTTTATAATAATTCATCACGCTGGTATTGGGTCGACCCGCGAGGGCGAGGACATAAAGACCATAGATCACTTCTTTCGGTGCGATCTTCCTGTTCTGGTCGCGGTTATAGTAGTAGGTGATCGTTTCCCGGTTCTTCAGCCGGTTGTTGATATAACCCAGCATGGTCGTAAGCAGGCCTTTGTCGACATCAAAGCCCGCCTTTTGCGCCTCCAGCAGGAAATGAGCGGAATAGATCGTCGCCCACCAGTTCTCCGTGTCCTCATTGTCCCATAGCGTGACGGCGCCATTGTATAGCTGACGCATCTTGATCTTACGGATCGCTTCCAGCACATTCGTATTCGCACTGGCAGTATTGGCGCCGGAATGCCCCCCTCCGTTTGAAACATTTATAACGTTTCCGCCTGACCGGTCATTGTTCAGCATATCGGCCATATCGCCATAATATAATTGCGGGAAAGCCGCCGATACCGTCTGCTCGGTACAACCATAGGGATATTGCACGAGCAGGGTAAGGTATTTGGCAAGCTCGATGGCCGGCGACCTGCTTACGACCAACTCATACGCGATACTGGAGGTAATGAAATCGCTGGTGTTCAGGTGCAGTGCCTGGGAAGCCCCACCTGTGACCGAACCGCTGCCCGTGGACTTCTGCAGCGAAGAAGGCGGACGGACGCTGATCTCCGTCTCATCCGTGAACTTCTCGTTCATACTATTGACTTCTACGGTCACTTTCCCCACGCCCGTGGTGGCCGGCGCTACCACCTGGAAGACGACACGCCCCTCGCTGTTCGGAGAAAGGTTCACCGACTGATGATCCGCTCCGGCAGATTGCAGAGGCCCGCTCAACCGCATCACGGCTTCGGCAACTGCGGATTTTCCAGTCGTATTGGTGAGGGTGACCGGCACCGTGATCGTATCCTTCGGGCTCAGGAACCGCGGCAACGCCATACTCAGCACCAGGGGATCGGCAACGGTCATCTTCGACTCTGTGGAACCGAACCGCTCGTTCTTATAAGAGACGGCCATCAGCCTTACTTCTCCGGAGAATTGCGGAATATCGAATTCGAAATCCGCCTCTCCGCTGCCATTGGCCTGTACGATACCGCTCCAATAGGAGACGATCTTGAAACGCTTGGCCGGCATGGGATTCACCCGCTTCTTCATATCCGACTCCCCGTCACCGCCCGTACTGCTCAGGGAAGCCTTCACCTCGGGGAACAACAGGGGATAGAGATCGTAGCCATTTACTTCCAGCGCACGACGGGAATAGAAGTATTCATAGGGATCGGGGGTCCCGAAATCGGTGATCTGCAATACGCCATTATCCACGGCAGCCAGGGTGACCAGGCTGTTGGGCGCCGCTTTGACCCGGACTTTTTGGTGGGTATGGGAACGCACCGACTTTTCAGCCACAATCTCCACAGGGATCCGCCGGTCTTTCTCCTCCACTTTCACGCTCTCGAACCCGTGTGCCACGGTAAGGGGTATGTCCGAGAGCTCATGTGGCTTGATCAGCGTAGCGGTGATATACACATTGGGCAGATCATCCGGCGTGAGCTTCAGGTCGACGTAAGCCGACCGTTTGTCCACATTTACATACTGCCAGGAGACCACCTTGTCCGTCTCCAGGGTGACCAGCATACGGCCGTTGAAAGGGGTCTTGAAAAGGGCCTTGAGGCTCTCCCCGGTATAATAAGCGGACTTGTCCAGCTCAATGCTGATATTGCCTTCATTATTGACTTCGAACGAAGAGTTCTCTCCGCCCCAGAAACCATAGCTGTAGAAGCTCTTGCTCACATAGCTGTTTGCTCCCGGAATCGAGACCCGCAATTCATAAT
>PLXD01000551.1 GCA_003151295.1 Chitinophagaceae bacterium
GGCGCTGTACAACTCCTCCCGGGCATGCCCTTCATTGCCCCCGGTCCAAACCAGCAGACTGGGATGGTTGCGTATGCGATAGATGGTATTGACCACATTATCGATAAACACATTACTCTGTAAAGGCCAGTCCGCCGATCCCTTGAACCCGCCATTGGTGTCGCCGGTGATCCAGAAATCCTGCCAGACCAATAATCCATAACGATCCGCCAGTTCATAAAAATCATCCGTTTCGCCAAGCCCCCCGCCCCAGATACGCACCAGGTTCACATTGGCATTGCGGCAAAGCCGCAGCTCATAGTCGTAACGTAGCGAATCGCGGTTAAGCATCATATCCGGCACCCACGCTCCCCCGACGAGATGCACCCTTTTATCGTTTACGTAAAAATCACGTCGTACCCATCCATTCACCTCCACGGTCCGTGAAGAGACCGTACGGATCCCGAATACGAAAGAAGTGTCTTCCGAAATTTGTCCGTCGATCCTATACTGAAGACGGATCCGGTAGAGATCGGGATTCCCGTATCCATTGGGCCACCATAGATGCGGCCGCCGGATCAGCAATTCCTTCGTATTGTCCGCAGTCAGGTCGATGGCCTCGACTCCCATGGCGCCGATCGATGCATCACGGCTAAAGCTAACTTCAGCAGGGCCGGAGAAATTTTCGGGGGTGATGGTGACCCATAATTTTCCCTTCTGAGCGGAGCCACTCTTGTTGTAAAGTTGACAATGCAGGGAGATCTTTGCAATGCCCGTATCGGGCAGGGCAGGCAGTTCGATAATGATCTGCGGCCGGCCGATCAGCACCTGGCCGGAAACACGGAGGTATACCGGTTGCCAGATCCCGATATTCCGGTCCCTCACTTCCGGTATCCAGTCCCAGCCTACCGAACTCAGCATAGTGACATTTTTGCCGATATCCCCGGTGGGGCCGCCATTATCATAGAAATCTCCCATCGCATCCAATTGAGGGTGCGCAGGCAGGCCTGGCTCATCGAGCGGATAGATCTTTACGGCCAGGGCATTCCTTTCCCCGGGCCTGATGGCTTTGTCTGCATCCAGGCTATACTCGGCAAACATACCTGCCATCTGGGAGGAATCTGCCAGCAGATGCCCGTTCAGCCAGACTTCCGCGCGATAGTTGATCCCTTTAAAGATCAGTTGGAAATGCTTACCCTTATCGGCAGCCGGCACCGCAAATTGCGTCCGGTACCAGTAAGGCTTTTTCCAGGGGTTGGGATCGTTTGGCAAATAACTGTATTGCTCCAGGTGATATTGATGATTAAAAGAATCCGAAGCATCCGGGATCAGCATATTGTTCATGCCGGAGTAGGGATCAGGGTATACATGGTTTGCTACCAGCCCGGTCAGCACCGTAGAGGGAACACGCACAGGAAACCAGTAATTGGCCGAAATATATTGCGGGTCGGATAAGACCCNNTGACCGACTGTACCGGCAGGGATTGGGCCGGTAATAAAGAAGTGTATAACAAACCAAGAAACAGGATGCCGGAAAAAAACGCCAAAGGAAATCGAATTCTCATAACCAACCCTTTTAGCGCTAAATGTAGAACTGTTTTATTCATAATCCCTTACACTTATTGATCAATTAACAAGCATATTTTATCCCTTATTCTCTCCTTGCCTTATTTAGTCCTGGTCTTATTCCCTCCTGGTCTTTTCCAGGACCCGTATTCCGACGTTCCCGGCAAGAATGGCCTTTTCCGCGATACCATAGAACAGGGAGGTCTCCAGGATACCGGGAATCGACTTGCATAAGGAATTGACCTCGCCGGGCGGCGGCCATTTACGGAACCATATATCAAAAAGATAATTGCCATTCCGGGTGATCACAGCGCCATCCGTTCTCTCCTGTGTCCGCAAAACCAGGCGCGAGCCGGGAAATATTTTTTGCACCTGCGCCGGAACAAAATGAAGCGCCTCCGGGATCGCTTCGATCACCAGTGGAAATTTCTCATCGAAATGCTCCGTATATTTCGAGACATCTCCGATGATCACGAAGCGATCGGCCATAGATGCCAGTAATTTTTCATGCGTATGGATGCCTCCCCCGCTCTTAAGGGCGTTCAGGTCCTCATCCACCTGGTCGCAGCCATCGAGATAGAGATCGGGCTTCAGTCCGGAAGCCAGATCAGGAGCCTCGATTCCACTCTCGATCAGTAACTGACGGGTACTGAAGGAAGAGGTCATCACCCTCACCGCGAAGCCCTGCCGGATCCCGTCTTTTAAAAGATCTACGATGTGCTTGATGGTGGTCCCGGCTCCCAAGCCGATCGTGCTGCGATCTTTGATCAGTTTCACGGCTTCCCTGGCCGCTTCTTTTTTGAGGTCGATGCTCATAATAATAATTGAGTAAGAATTAAGTCCTGCAAATGATTGACAATCAAAATTATTAATTAGCAAACCAATCAGTCAACCAATTATTACTAATAATCGAGCTTCGCAAGATAATCGTAGCCGATCTGAACGCTCTCAAAAGCCGAATGGGCATATTCCTCCTGCTCCAGGTCCATCTCCATCTTTACCAGGGAAGGATCCGTTCTCTCCAGTAAAACATCATACAACGGCCGACCGTCAGCTTTCTCGAATTCCCAGTTATGGTTATGATACCCAAAAAGGAGTATTGATCGATCCCTGGCCGCCATAGATATAAGCTAATACTTTGGATACCCCTTTCCCGTCGATAGGCAACAGGCGGAGGTATACAGCCACCAGTAGCCGGAATCTTATATACATCGAACTCCCCGTTGCGCTCGCCGCAGAAAACCAGGCTTTGCCATCGGGAGACCAGCCATGCATGTAAGAAGGGCCTTGGGGAGTAAACTACATCAATACTACATCAATCATTTAAAATACCTGAAAAATACCGATTTCCATCCCATCAAGACTACTTCATTTTTTTCTAAGCAGGAACCCCACCCTCCTCCTATTTTAAATTTTCATCCAGGAACTGGAATATCTTCTCGCGGATAGGAACGGCATCGAATAGCGGACCGGCATGAGGCGCCCCCGGCACGATCACCAGCTCGTTCTTCACGCCGGCCAGGCGTAGCCAGGAGCTCAGCAATATCGATTGCGTATAGTGCACGGATTGATCCCTGTCCCCCTGTACGATCAGGAAGGGGGGATCACCCTTATCTATATACGTGACGGGGCTGGCAGCTTTCGCCAGGTCCGGCCTGTCCAGCGGCGAAGCCCCCAGCAGCAGGGATACCGGGTTATGCGGGTCATTGGCCATTTCATCCATCGTCGCTCCGATCGCTACAAAATCAGTAGGACCGAAAAAATCGATAGCCGCCCGGATCCTGAAAGAAAGTCTCCTGCCCTCCGGATAAAAATCCTTCACCNNCAGGTGGCCGCCCGCTGAAAAGCCGATCACTGCGATCCTGTTCCTGTTGAGTTTGTATTTAGCGGCATGCTCATAAAGGAATTCCAGGGCCTGGTTGCAGTCCCGGATCTGGGCCGGGAAGACAGAATCCGTGCTATATCGGTAATTGATCGAAGCCAGGGCATACCCGCTGTCAATGAATGCACGAACGGTATTTTTCATATAGTCCATATCCCAATGCTTATCATTCATCATCCAGGCGCCCCCATGGATCCAGACTACCAGGGGCAGTTCCTTCCCGGCATTCGGCGGCAGGTAGATATCTAATAAATGCTTTTTCAAAGTATCCTCTGCATAAGGAATATCGCTATGGATAATGGTCCCCGGAGGGAAAAGATCCCTGGTGGCATCCGGCGACTGAGCGTGGGCGATAACCGGATGAAAGCTATATGCAAGCAGGCATAACAGGAATCGTACGGTTGCGGCAAATGGCAGGCAATGTTTCTTATTCATGATCATAAATTACTAATAATTACACGATCCGGTCTGACAATTTCCGGTCTAGCTCTTCCGCAGCACGATCTTCATTTGTCCTGGCATAACGGGTATCGATATCGAATTCCCTTTTTATTTCATCCTTTTCGATCTTGAACCGGGTCCCGATAAAAGCAGGAATACTGACCAACAGGGACTTTCCCGCTCTTTTCACAATATCACCCGCCGTATATTGCTCGCTATACCTGAGAACAGGTCTTTCAAAGCTCCTGCCGTCAGAGATCAGGTTAAAACCCCCATCGTGTAATATCGAAATATTGAAACCGGTTGTCATCCAAAAAGACCCCATCGCTGCTCATGTCCTTTGCATGGATTGTCATATATTTACCGTGATCCATCACAAAACTTCCATAAGTATGTGATCCCCACAGGGGAAAAAAAGTGGCACACGATTAGATCATAGGGATTTACACCCCATCACATTCAATCCCGTTTATTTGAAAAATACTTCGATTCAAGAATTGCTTTCCCATCTTAGAATTTATCTTCCCGGGGATAATTTGATGCGGAGATACGCCAATGAGAAACCTCCCTTGCGGAGCGAACTGTTTAGCGCCGATCAGATGGCGCAATATGGAAAGGTCCTGGCAGGCAGGCACCAGTTGATTAGCGGCCGGGCGCCCAACCAGCTTTTGAAACGGCTTGCCGATAACGAAGAAATGCTGCTGGAAGTGCACGACCTGCTTACGGACGCTATTAAAGAGAATCGCCGTATCATACCAGCAGGAGAATGGCTGTTGGACAATTTCTACCTGATACAGGAGCAAATCCGTACCGGCAATAAGCATCTGCCAAAGGGCTATAGCGAGGACCTCCCCCAATTATCCAATGGGCCTTCGGCAGGTCTTCCGCGCGTCTATGATATCGCCCTGGAGATCGTCTCCCATAGCGACGGACGCATCGATTTACAAAACCTCAGCAATTTTATCGCCTCCTACCAGACCGTCACAAACCTGAAACTGGGGGAATTGTGGGCGATCCCTATTATGCTACGCCTGTCCTTAATAGAGAACCTTCGACGTCTGGCAGCCCAGATCTCTATCGACCGGATCAACCAGAACCTGGCAAACTATTGGGCAGAACAGATGACACAAACTGCCGAAAAGGATCCCAAAAGCCTGATCCTCGTCATTGCCGATATGGCAAGGTCCGGCCCGCCGATGGTTAGCTCTTTCGTTGCGGAACTGACACGCCTGTTGCAGGGAAAAGGATCCTCACTCGCATTACCTCTCACCTGGATAGAACAAAGACTATCCGAGACCGGGCAGACCAGCAACGAACTGGTACAGGCTGAGTTCCAAAAACAGGCTGCCGACCAGGTCTCCATGAGCAATAGCATCGGAAGCCTTCGCTTCCTGGGAACCACCGATTGGCGGGAGTTCGTTGAAAGCTGCAGCCTCGTCGAAAGCACACTCCGGGAAGATAGGAAGAGTACCTATTCCCGGATGGATTTTACTACCCGGGACTATTATCGCCATGTTGTGGAAAAAATTGCCCGTTATAGCCCCAATTCCGAACAGGAAGTGGCCCGGCTGGCGATCCGTCTGGCAAAAGAAAGCGCTACCCGCAACGGAGAAGAAGACCGTACCGCCCATGTAGGCTTCTACCTGGCAGGCAAGGGACGCAGGCAGACGGAAAAAGAATCGAAGATGCGGCTCCCTTACGCCGATATTTTAGAAAAATTTGTCCGGCGCCACCCGCTCCTGATCTATGCCACCGCAATCACCGGTCTGACCCTTTTCATCGGGGGCGGATTCTTTATCAGGACCCGCAACCAGGGCGTACACACCGGCCTGCTCGTCGCAGTCGCCCTGCTCTCGATACTCTGTGCCAGCCAACTGGCAGTCACCCTGGTGAACTGGATGATCACCCTGCTGGTCCGCCCCGTCCCACTGCCGCGGATGGACTTCTCCACCGGGATAGCTTCCGAATGCAGCACCCTTGTCATCGTTCCCAGCCTCTTCAGCACCGAGCAGGAACTGGATTCCTTGGTCGAAGACCTGGAAGTCCGCTTCCTGGCCAATAGAGGACAGAGACTGCATTTCGGTCTTCTGACGGATTTTAAAGATGCCAGGCAGGAGACGCTGCCCGAAGACGAGGCCATCCTGCAAAAAGCCGTGGACAAGATAGAGGCCCTCAACATCAAATACGGAAGCCCTGAAAATTCGATCTTCTTCCTGTTTCACCGGCCGCGCCGTTGGAATGCAGGAGAAGGCTTGTGGATGGGCTATGAACGCAAACGGGGGAAGCTCACCGAATTCAANNAATGAATAGCCTTTTAAGGGGAATTGGAAAGGACCGGTTTTCCCGGGTCATAGGAGACAAATCGCTTTTCGCCGGGATCAAATATGTCATCACCCTCGATACAGATACGCAACTGCCAAGGGATGCAGCCTGGAAGATCGTTTCCGTCATGGCCCATCCGCTGAACCAGGCAACCTGGGATGAGAAAAAGCAAAGGGTCACGGAAGGATATGGCATCCTGCAACCCAGGGTAGACAATAGCCTGAAAGGATCGAACAGTTCACGCTACGCGCGTCTTCATGGAAATGACCTCGGTATCGATCCCTATACCCT
>PLXD01000116.1 GCA_003151295.1 Chitinophagaceae bacterium
ATACCCCCCGTGTCCGGGGGCATAGGTCTTATAGGTTTGGCTCGGATGGGGTACGGTTAATTTCCAGGGGCCCCGTCTAACGCCCTCCAGGCTGTTGGTCCGGTAGTAATACACCAATTCATTCCGGGGATTGGCGCCGGGCTCATTCTTCAACAGAGCGCTGATATCCACCCCATCGATCTTTGCCGCAGGCTGGGATGCCCCGCAGAATCCTGCGATGGTGGGGAATAGGTCGAGTGTGGCGGCGATCTGGTTGCAGACCGTTCCTGCCGGGATCGTACCCGGCCAATGCATGATGCAAGGCTCGCGTTGCCCACCTTCCCAGCTGGTGCCCTTGCCTTCCCGGAGACCGCCGGTATTGCCCGCATGATCACCGAAGGAGAGCCAGGGACCATTATCGCTGGTGAAAATAATCAGCGTATTCTTGTCCAGCCCGGTTTCTTTAAGGGTGCGCATCACCTCTCCGACCGACCAATCCACTTCCATCATCACGTCTCCGAATAATCCCCTTTTGCTTTTCCCGAGGAATGCAGGGGAAGCGGCGATCGGAACATGCACCATGGAATGGGCCAGGTATAGGAAGAAAGGCCTGCCTTTATTTTCGCGGATAAAGCTGCACGCATGCTTCGTATAGAGTCCTGTCAACTCGCCCTGGTCGGTCAGGTTGCGGATGTAACGGATGGTGGAATCCCCTTCCAGGAGAGGCAGGGGCGGGTACCTGGACTTCCAGTCGCTGGTATCGGTGACGGGGTTTCCGTCATAGTCCACCGGCCACATATCATTGGAATAAGGCAATCCCAGGTACTCGTCGAATCCATAATGGAGCGGAAGGAAAGGAGCTTTAGCGCNNCAGGTGCCATTTCCCGATCATGCCGGTATGGTAGCCGGCCTGCTTCAATGCGGCGGCGATAGTAGTTTCTTTCGGATTCAATGCCGTTTTGTCCCAGGGCATGAATGCGCCATGAATGCCGAGGCGGTTGGGATAACACCCCGTCAGCAGCGCTGCTCTGGAGGCCGTGCATACCGCCTGTGCCGCATAAAAATTGGTAAACCGCATGCCTTCTGCCGCCAGCCGGTTGATATTCGGTGTGTGGTACCCGTAACCGCTATAGCATTCCGGATCTCCGTATCCCATATCGTCCATGAAGATGATAATGACATTGGGCTTCTTCGGAGGCCTGTTGAATTCAGCGCGCCCTGCCGGCTCATTAGGATGCGGGGAGCTAACGGCACCCAATATGGGAGGCTTATTGTAAAAGAAAAAAAACAGGAACAGTATGCAGGAGGTTTTTACCATACTAATAAAAGTAGAGCAATTTTCTCGGTTATCGGGACTCTATCGCTATGGCCAGGGAGTCATAAGTTCCGTCATAAGCATCGAACTTGCTGCCATTCAGGAAAAAAGAAGGGGTTCCGTTTCATGCATCTCCCAGAATTTCTCCTTTTTTGCCTGCTAACTCCGATAATTTCAGGGTCTGATCCGGTGTGGCGTTCAATTCAAATTCCGGCGCTTTTGTTCCTTTCGGTAATAACATAGTTGCTTATTTTTTAATATAGGATGCCCCTTTGTTATCGGTGTCAAGATCATATCCTTCGACAAGCCAGTACTCGGATTTGAAGTACCCCTTCCCGATGGTCCTTGTCTGTAAGTCGATCTG
This sequence comes from Chitinophagaceae bacterium, assembly GCA_003151295.1. Taxonomy (GTDB): domain Bacteria; phylum Bacteroidota; class Bacteroidia; order Chitinophagales; family Chitinophagaceae; genus Puia. The sequence goes on from PLXD01000116.1 coordinate 1,659, forward strand.
GTTATTGAACAGCGCGTTGAAAATGGCATTCAGCCTTTCGCCGGTATAGTGTATGTCCAGTCCTTCGATATGTTGCGAATAGATCCCGTGTGGGACAAAACGAAATCCCGGGAACTTCTCTTCGATCGATTGGCAGATCAGATCAAAGGATTCCTGGTATTCGTATTCCGGGGATACCATGAGAAAATTGGTTGCGTAGACTTTGTCATCTTCCAGATGGATCTCGCTTCTGTCATACCCCAATACGGTATAAAAAGGGCCCACGAGGCTGACAAAAAAGTGTATTTCTTTAATCCTGATCAGGTTATCCGTTGATCTCCGATCCAATTCTATATAGGAGCTGAAACAGGGAGTCTGACCATAGGTTGTCCCGTATACGATTTTATGTGTGCGGTATTCGACTGTTTTCTCAAAAGCTTCCCAGCAACTGGTAAAATTATTTTCGTCATGAATATTGTCGATAATCACCTTTTCCAGGTTCTTCAGGCCTGGATAGTTCATATACATGCCGGTATCATCTTTGGGGATGCCGATCGGGTAGTACTTTTTTATACTGTCGTAAACCGGCCAAAAATCATACTTTTCGTAATTGAAATAAAACATTTTATCAAAATTATCCCCTGCCATCTTCTCAAATTAAATATTTTTAGTGTGAATCAATACTCCCGGGCGTTTTTTTATCCCCTATCCTCCCATGAATGGATAAAAAACAGCCAATGAAGGCCGGCCGCATTGCCATATCGGTCAAAATCATTTTTTTAATGAATATACCATGCGGTATTATATTTGCACTTCATTTACAATAAAATTCTTATGAAAAGAGTGGTTATTACAGGTCTTGGAGCGATAACACCTGTTGGGAATTCTGTCGGTGAGTTTTGGGAAAATATCGTTTCCGGGAAAAGCGGCGCGGGACCCATTACCAAGTTCGACGCGTCGAAGTTCAAAACTAGATTCGGCTGTGAAGTGAAGGGATTCAGGCCTGAGGATTATTTTGAGAAGAAAGAAATTCGGAAATATGACCTGTTCTCCCATTATGCGGTTGCAGCCAGCGACGAGGCTATTAAAGATGCAGGACTGAATCCCGCGATCCTGGACCTTGAGGAGCGTGCCGAGATCGGGGTGATCTGGGCGTCGGGCAACGGAGGGATCGGAACCTTCGAAGAACAGTTGAAGGAATTCTATGGCGGGGACGGCACCCCCAGGTTCAACCCCTATTTCATTCCGAAAATGATCGCCGATATTGCTGCGGGCGTTATATCCATCCGCCATAAGCTGCATGGACCCAATTATTGTACGGTGTCCGCCTGCGCCTCTTCGAATACGGCTATTATTGCGGCTTTTGATACGATCCGCCTGGGGAAAGCCCGGGTGATGATCGCAGGAGGCTCCGAAGCCGCTATTACGCCCGCTTCCGTCGGAGGCTTCAACGCGGCCCAGGCATTGTCCAAACATAATGCGGACCCGGTGGGAGCTTCCCGTCCATTCGACAAGGACCGGGATGGTTTCGTGATCGGCGAAGGAGCCGGCGCATTGGTTCTCGAAGACCTGGAATATGCCTTGCAAAGAGGCGCCCGTATCCATGCGGAAATAGTTGGAGGCGGGATGGCCGCAGACGCCTATCACCTTACCGGCACGCCTCCCGACGGCATCGGAGCAGCCCTGGGGATCCGTAAAGCATTGGAAGATGCGAATATCGATGCCGATAAGATCGATTACATCAATACACACTCGACTTCGACGCCAAT
>PLXD01000090.1 GCA_003151295.1 Chitinophagaceae bacterium
CCCCGGCCCTCTCCCAAGGAGAGGGAGGTGTGATTAAATAAGTTTAGTAAACAATTTTCATAACAAAGCTGCTCCGGATCGGATTTTACGATTTTTATAGGAGACGTAGCGGCTAAAAACAAAAAATCGTAATGGCACGTTATACAGGACCAAAAAACAGGATCTGCAGAATTTTCGGTGAGCCTATCCTCGGATCAGGCAAAAGCCTCAGCAAAAACAGTAACCCTCCAGGCCAGCATGGCCCTACCCGCAAACGCAAAACAGCCAGCGAGTACGCAGTGCAGCTTAAAGAAAAACAAAAAGCCAAGTACACCTACGGCTTGCTGGAAAAACAATTCGCTAATACATACGTAGAAGCAGCGCGCCTGAAAGGGGCCACGGGTGAAAACCTCATAAAACTGCTTGAAGCACGTTTGGATAATACGGTTTACCGTTTAGGTATAGCGCCTACCCGTCCTGCAGCACGCCAGTTGGTATCTCATAAGCACCTAATGGTGAATGGTGAAGTGGTAAACATACCATCTTACAGCCTGAAACCAGGTGATGTAATAGAACTGAAGCCAAAGAGCAAAGCCAACACTACCGTTACCGGCATGATTCGCGGCAAAAGTACAAGGATCAACTGGGTAGAATGGAATGAAAGAGATATGAAGGGTACTTACCTTTCACATCCGGAGCGTGATTCAGTTCCTGAGAATATTAAGGAGCAGCTGATCGTGGAATTGTATTCCAAGTAATAGTATCGGGGTTGACATTGTCAACCCTATAGTTAGTAGTAGTAAAACGTAACAATCACAAATAATAAATCACAAAAATAAAATATCAATATGGCCATATTGAATTTCCAAAAACCGGATAAGATAGCTCTTCAGAAAACAACTGATTTCGAGGCGCAGTTCGAATTCCGCCCCCTGGAGCCGGGTTACGGCGTTACCATCGGTAACGCATTACGCCGTGTATTGCTTTCTTCACTGGAAGGCTATGCTATCACTGCAATCAGGATTCCGGGTGCGGATCATGAGTTTGCTACACTTAAGGGTGTGCTTGAAGATGTTACCGAGATCATATTGAATCTCAAGCAGGTACGTCTTAAAGCAATTGGTGAGCCAGGAGATTTTGTAAGCGAAAAAATTGATCTTAATATTAAAGGCAAGGAAGTATTCACTGCCGGTATGATAGGCGAATCATTGCCTAACTTCCAGGTTATGAATCCTGACCTGGTAATATGCAGTTTACATCCGGGAGCAGGTTTCCAGATGGAATTACACATTGGTAAAGGCCGTGGGTATGTTCCTGCTGAAGAAAACCGTCCTGCTGACGCTCCATTGGGCCTGATAGCTATTGATTCTATCTACACCCCGATCAAGAACGTAAAGTATACGATCGAAAATACCCGTGTTGAGCAGCGCACCGATTTCGAAAAGCTGATCATGGAAGTAAATACAGATGGTACCATTCACCCTGAAGAGGCTGTGAAAGAAGCATCCCGTATCCTTATCCAGCACCTGATGATCATCACTGATGAGAACATATCACTGGATACCAAGCGTGAAGAGAAAGAAACCATAGTGGACGAAGAAACATTGCTTGTACGCAAAGTGCTGAATACTCCGCTTGAAGACCTGGAACTCTCTGTACGTGCGTTCAACTGCCTTAAAGCAGCAAAGATCAACTCACTGAGCGAACTGGTACAATATACACAGGAAGAACTGATGAAGTTCCGCAACTTCGGACAGAAATCATTGTCTGAAATTGAGCAAGTGCTCCACGAGCGTGGCCTGCATTTCGGCATGGACATCAATAAATTCCGCAGAGGAGAAGATTAATTAAGTTAAAAGTCAAAAGTGAAAAACTAAAAGTTTTACCTTTTGACTTTTCTCTTTATAATAAATATTGAAGTCGAAATTCCGGCTTTCACCTTTTAACTTAACAAGTACCTCATAATTCCTGACACGGTATGGGGGAATTAAAACCAACAATGTCATGCGTCACGGAGACAAAATCAAGAACCTTAGCCGAACGGCCTCACACCGCAGAGCGCTGTTGAGCAACCTGGCTATTCAATTGATCACACACAAGAAGATCGTTACCACACTGGCCAAGGCAAAAGCCCTCCGGACTTACGTGGAACCCCTCAATACCAAGGCAAAAGAAAACACTACGCACCAGCGCAGGATGGTTTTCAGCCACCTGCAGGATAAGGATGCGATCACAGAACTCTTCGGGCCTATCGCCGCTAAAATAGCCGGCCGTCCGGGAGGATATACCCGTATCATCAAATTAGGAGCCCGCCTGGGGGATAATGCTGAGACAGCAATGATAGAACTGGTGGACTATAACGAGATCTACGGTAAAGGCAAGGGTGAGGTCAAGGAAACCGCCAAGAAGACCCGTCGCGCCGGTGGCCGGAAAAAAACCGAGCCCAAAGCGGAAGGAGCCGAAACAAAAGCGGAAGAACCTAAAACTGAAGAAAAAGCGGCTGAATAAAATGTTGAATACAGACGATATAAAGGCAAGACTTTTTTTAAAGGTCTTGCTTTTTTCTTGTCTATCCATGAATGAAGATGAATTGAATTTCTTTTCTTTGCAAAACTTTTTATAGAAAATGTCCACCACGATTCCTCAAAAAACAGCTATCCTCCTGCTCGAAGACGGTTCCGTACATTATGGCAAAGCCTACGGCAAGACCGGTACGACCTCGGGAGAGATCTGCTTTAATACCGGTATGACGGGCTACCAGGAAGTATTCACCGACCCGAGCTACTATGGGCAGGTATTGATCATGAATAGCGTGCATATCGGCAATTATGGAGTAAAGGACAGCGATATAGAATCCGGAAGTGTAAAGATACGGGGGCTCATCGGGCGCAACCTGGAAGAGCAATTCTCCCGCAAGCTTGCCAAGGGTTCTCTGGATGATTACCTCAAGGAGAATCATATCGTCTGCATCGAAGGGGTGGACACCCGTGCGCTCGTGGCTCATATCCGCGCCAGGGGCGCGATGAACTGCATCATCTCCTCGGAAATATTGGATGAGGAAGCGCTGAAAGCCGTTCTGGCGAAAGTGCCTTCCATGGATGGGCTTGAACTGGCTTCCGTGGTAAGCACGGAGAAAGAATATGAGCTGGGAGATCCTTCCTCGGTTATCCGGATAGCGGTCATGGACTATGGTGTTAAAAAGCATATTCTCCAGTGCTTGGTAGACAGGGGAGCCTATGTAAAAGTATACCCGGCAAAGACCCCTCCGGCAAAATTGAAAGAGTTCAAACCAGATGGCTATTTTTTATCAAACGGTCCGGGCGACCCTGCTCCCATGGATTACGCGATTGCCGGCGTAAAAGAGATCCTCGCGGAAAAAAAGCCCCTGTTCGGCATCTGCCTGGGCCATCAATTACTGGCGCTCGCCAATGATATCCCTACTTTTAAGATGCATCACGGGCATCGGGGGCTCAACCACCCCGTTAAGAATCTTATTACCGGTAAATGCGAGATCACTACGCAAAATCATGGTTTCGGCATAGACCCGGCAGCGGTTAGAAAGGCCGCGAATATCGAAGTTACCCATGTCAACCTGAATGACGAGTCCATCGAAGGGATCAGGGTGAAGGGCCAGCCGGCCTTCTCCGTTCAATACCACCCCGAATCCACCCCCGGCCCCCATGACAGCCGCTACCTGTTCGACGATTTTATAACGCTGATTAAACCGAATAAATGACGCTGATAACGCGAATATGGAACGCTAATTGACGCTAATTAACGCGAATAAAGGCTGCACACGGCAAAGTACAGCCTTTATAAGAGTGCTCAACTATTTCTTTCTTATTTTCTTCATGCGATCATCTGTCAACGCCGCTTGAGATAGCCGAATAACCCGTGAGATTCACTTTCGGGACCGGCTGTGAAATAGAGTTCCGTAGAATCGGTCTGGGGAACGTTATTCTCCAGCCCCCACAATCCGTCGATCTTTATGGGGCGCCCATCATCCTTTAGAGGGCCGATGAACAGCCCGTCGTTATCGAACAGGTTGATACGGCCGTCCCCGAAATTCCCGATCAGGAACCCATGTTCGATCTCTTTACAGAACCCCGTTTTGATCTGGGCGATCCCCCAGGGAGAGTTGAGGGCTCCAAAAGAGGCAAATCTTTTTACCAGCTTACCATCCGGCGTAAAAATATCTATGATCCCATTGCCCGGACCAGCCTGGTCATCATGATTATCAGGAGCTTTCTGTTTGGCATAAGTAACATAGAGCCAGCCTCCGAAATTCCTGATGTTGAAAGGTGCAAAGCCATGGGGAATAGCGGGATCATGAAAGGGTCTGCCGGTAGTGTAATTAAAATGGGCATCAAATACATCGATTTTGCTTTCATGGAAATTAGTGGCATACAGGAAATTGGCGCCTCCGTCACTAGCCAGGGCGATCCCTTTGTACACTGCATTAAAAGCCGAACGGTCGACTGCTGCATCGGCTGCATTCCCGGAACCCCAGGCTGCGATAATTCCGTCTTCCGTGGCAAAGATTAACTTGCTGGCCTGGGGTTGTTTGGTGGTCAGGAT
>PLXD01000540.1 GCA_003151295.1 Chitinophagaceae bacterium
ATGGTCCGTCCGTAAAGACAAGCGCTCTATAGACTTCACTGCCTCCGCCAGTTGGGCATCTGCCAGCACTTTCTTCCCATCGATCAGCAGGGAATACTTACCATGCAGCACAGCCTCCGTAACCAGTTCCAGGCGGTACCACCGCCCTTTCTGATAGGCCTGGATAAATTTCTCGGTACTCCCGTCCGTTGCAATGATCCGTCCTTTTTCATCCCACCGGATACGCACCGGGCGGTTGCCATACTGGTCCGTCAGATCGATCTCCAACAGACCCGTGTTGGCGGGATCGGCATATACGCTAAGGCTGGTGCTTACTTTCGTGCCCTCTTCAAATACACGGATCGCCCGGGCATAGTCGTACGGATCCTTGTCAAGCAGCTGGAGGGAGTTACCCGCCTTCCCGGGACTCTTCACAACCGAAACAGGGGCCCACGCAGGAGAGTAGAGATTCCAATCGGGAACAGTTCCGTCTGCCTCCAAAGCATCGAAATTATCCTTCACGGGTCCACTCACCGCATATCGGATAGGCACGGGAATCCGGCTGATCCAGATGTCTTCTTTATTCATGCTGTAGCTAAGCCACAGTTCACTTCCGGGAGGATTGCCATTCCCCTCCGCAATGCCCCGCATATAACAAGGACCAAAGTCCTTCCACCGCCCGCTAAAACGACGGGGCGGCACTTCGCCCTGCACGAGGAGCATATGGTCGAACAGGATCCCGTCATCACCCGTCACTACAACCAGGGGATAGCGGTATTCGCTATTATCGATAGGATTATAGCACAGTGCATAGCGTCCATCGTCTGTTCGCTGCCCCCACTGCTTGCCGCCCGACATTATGAAACTGGGACATTCTATAGGATCAGAAAAGGTATTGCCTTCATCAGACGACAGCGCGCTTAATGATTTCTTCCAGAGAGCGACTACTTTCCCGTCTTTCCGATGATAATACGACAGCGCCTCGCCGGCCTTCTTTCCATGGTAAAAACCATCGGCTCCCCCATCCTCGTCATGCCATTGAAAAGTCACAAGCTGGTTTTTCAGCAAGCCGTCACAGGCAGCCACAAATCCTGCATCTGTCGATCTCTTATAAAAAGGATAAGAGGTATTGGATTCATTCCAGCTATTATAGCTCGAATAGCGGATAAAATAAATGGGGCCGAAAGTCCCGTCCTTATAAGCTTCCCGCACTACCCGCCCGATCCCGCCTTCATTGAACGGATCTTCTGTATGGCCATAAAACGCCAAAACAAGCAACCGGCCATCGGGCGCTACATAAAAGCCCATTCGCTGGTGCATCATATATCCGTTGTATCCCGCAGGAATAGTCACGCCCGGAGGAGCCTTGTAAGGAGGGAAGACTTCTACGGGCTTATTCCAATGACGGCCGTCCTTCGAAGTCATGACCAGTGTATGCCCGGGCGCAATATGCTCGTCAGCCGGGTTACTGAGATAGTGCTGGTAAAAATTCCCGTTCCAGTAACACAGGTTGGAGCCGTGATTATACGTCCAGCCAAACCCATCTGAAGCATCGGGATGGCTCCGATTGGCCCGCATAGTCTGCCGGTTTTCCGTTCCAATGGCATAACGAAGACGGCCTTCATGAACGCCTGGATCGATGGTCTGGCCGCCTACATAACGAACCGGCTCGCTGATACTGCCGGTCTGGGTCCTTCCGGTCATGACATACAAAAGCATGCAGGATAATAAAACAAAAAATGATTTCAAATGCATTCGGTTTTAAGTATAGCCAATTTAGATTAAGCGCACAAATTAGGGTAAGCGCACAAATCCCCCCCACAATTATTGTTTAGCCTATCCTGCTTATTTCTTTAGATTTTGCAATAACCAATTGTTCGATTTTTCGTTTTGCTCGGGGAATGACCAATGGCCCGTCTCCAATGTAAGGAATAGGGTCTTTGGAGAATTTATCACATTGTAAGCAGAATACGTGGAGGTGGGCGGACAAACTTCATCATTAAACCCCCAACTATAGATGCCCGGTACCTTTAATTTCCTGGCAAAATTCACCACGTCATAATAGGCTGCCGTTCTTATTTTTGCCTCTGTCCTGTTTTGAATATTATTCTTATCGAAAATATGCGGCCATCCGCCGGCCCGGCCATGCAGGTAGCCGGTCATATCGGAAAGAGCAGGATAAAAAGATGCCAGGCATCCTACACGGGGATCCAGGGCCGCGGTGATGATGGATAAAGCCCCACCCTGGCTCCCGCCCATAACCCCGAGATGATTGCCGTCATATTCAGGCAGGCTGACCAGGAAATCGTTGGCGCGCACGCAGCCGAGGTATACCCGCTTATAATAATATGAATCTTTATCATCGAGATTATAGGTCCAATATGAATTGAGCCAGCCGGCGGACATATCGTCATATACCTGCCGGTCCATGGTGACGGGTACTCCATGGATCCCGATCTGGAAGGTAATGACACCTTGTTCCGCCAGATGGATGTCGCCGGAATACGGCCTTACACCTGCCCCGGGAACCTTAAGTATGGCAGGATATTTCCCCTCTTTTTTCGGGACGCATAGAATACCATATAAACGCGCCCCGGCATGATAGTTCTGTAGGTTCACCTGGTAAACGTTCACCAGGCCGGTACATCTTTCCGGCAATAGGATCATACGTGCATCAAGGGGTATCTTGTCATTTTCCGCTTTCGCTTTGTCCCAGAACTGAGTGAAATCCGAAGGCATTTCAACGGTGGGAAGAATGGATAAAGGAGAAAAACCAGCGGTAGCCAACCCCCTGTATTCCTTGCCTTCCACGATCGCAGTGACGATGCATCGAAGGAAACCGGGAGTTCCCATCGTGAAACCATCCAATTCATATTTCCCATCCCGCAGGGATAAGGAATCATTTTTCAGGGGATCCATTTTTTCCGGACCCACCGTGTATCGTATCCACACGTTCGGGAGGAAATTGCCATATTGAAGCACCGAGATGCTGAATCGTACTTTTTCACCGGGCTTATAGGTCCAGTCGATATGGTCAGGTGCGACAATCACTTTCACCATCTGCTCTGCCGGTTGGGCAACAGCCTGAGTGCAGATCACAACGGCTAAGATCAATCCACGAAAAGTCCTATAGGCTGACATCCTGCTTGAATTCATATAGGCAAATTTAAATAGTGAACCATGCAATTTATATTTTTATTGGGATGGACGGTCCGATCAGGAGCATTTTTTTATACTATTTTCGCAACTCCGGCTTTATTAAATCCTGTAATAGTATGAAGCTCCCCATTCCCATTCTTTCTGTTGTGCTATGCCTGTTTGGATTCGGCGCCGGATCTGTCCGTGAACCGATGCAGGCCAACTTCAAAAATTCCGCCTCCTACCGCTGGCTCAACAAGAAGGTGCTGGAGAGTCGTATGCTTGACGATATGGAAAGCCTGGCGAATTGGTCCGGCTTCACCACCGGCGGTCCGGCCGTTGTCGACGCGCGCGTCGTTTCTAAAACCAAAGATACCACGGATGTAGCCGATATTTCACTCAGCACGGAACGCACGCATAGCGGCAGCCAATCCCTTCTCATGCACATTCCTACAAGGCTGGAAGGTCCCGGCCCGAAGAACGGACGCGCATGGGGAAGGGCAGGCATCAGACGGCACTTCGAAGGCGAGGACTGGACCCCATTCAACCGCATTTCGCTGTGGATCTACCCTGATCTGCAGGGATTCTACACCACGGCTTTGGACATGCGCCTTTTTAATGACGGCACAAAGAAATTACCGGCCCTCTTCGGGCAGGAAGGCGAGACCTCTATCATACTCCAAAACCACCAGTGGAACCACGTCGTATGGGAGATCGGCAATGTTGCACGGGACAAGATAACCGGCTTCGAAGCATCTTATGGATTATCCGGCAGCTACCCGGGAGAAGCGGATTCTATTCAGTTCTTCTTCGACCGGCTGGACCTGGAGCGGGTCGACCCCGATAAGATCGAAGGCTGGGATGTTTGGTCCGGACGGATCTCCTATAGCCATGCGGGCTATCAGACAGGCGCCACGAAGAGCGCGATCGTGGGGGACCCGGATGCCAAAGATTTCAAATTGATCGACCAGGCCAACGGGGAAGTGGTTTTATCCAAACCCGTCCAAACGATGAAAACAGGCCTCGGAACCTTCCAGGTGATGGACTTCTCCGAGATCCGGAAACCCGGCTCTTACGTCCTGCAGGCGGGCGCATCGACCACCCATCCCTTTCCTATTGACGCCAATATATGGGAGGAATCCATCTGGAAAGCCCTTAATTTTTTCTATTCGGAACGCTGTGGCATGGCGATACCCGGCGTACATGGTGTTTGCCACGGCGACTGGATTTCTGTGCACAACGATAAGCGGATCGTGATCAACGGTGGCTGGCACGATGCCGGCGACCTTACCCAGGGACTCGGCAATACCGGCGAGATCACCTATGGCCTGTTTAGCCTGGCGGAGCGCTTGCATGCCAGGGACGAAAACCCCGCCTTGTATCAACGCGCAATGGAAGAAGCACGCTGGGGTCTCGACTGGATCCTGAAAACCAGCTTCGGCGACGGCTATCGCGATGGCGGCTCTATCAGCAGCCGAAGGACCAACGGCATTCTCGGCGACGATGACGATATTATTTCCACCGCCCGTAACAACCCGATGGATAATTTCGTGGCTTCGGCGGCGGAAGCCATAGCCTACCGGGTGCTGAAGGATAGCGACCCGCGGATTGCGAACTACGCACTGAAAATGGCGCAAGCCGACTGGAATTTTGCGATGGAAGGAATGGCCGCTGCCGCTGCAAATTCCCGGGCTTCGAAAAACCTCTGGACAGGCACCCTCGACTCCGACAACATAGAATATGAAATTGCCTCCGAAGGGATCCTGGCTTCGGTAGACCTGTGGAAGGCCACCGGCGACAGACAGTATGAAAACAAAGCCGTCGCCCTCTCACAGGATATCCTCCACTCTCAGCAACGCAAGTGCCCGGACTGGGACATCCCTTTCACCGGTTTCTTTTATACCAGCCCCGAAAAAGACAGGGTGCTGCACTTTGTCCACCGCGGACGCGACCAGGCGCATATCCTGGCACTCATAGAGCTTTGCAGGGCCTTCCCGGATCATCCCGACTGGATGAAATGGTATTCCGCCGTGACCCTCTATTCCGAATACCTGAAGGGCATCGCCAAATATACGGAGCCCTATAGTGTGATGCCGGCCTCCATCTATAACGACAGCGAGTACCTGAAAGTACCGGAAAGCAGGCGTGAATCGTTTAAAAAACAAGTACTGAACGGGATCCCCCTGGGCCGGGGAAACTACCTGCGCCTCTTCCCTGTATGGATGGACTACCGCGGGCATTTCGGAACGATCCTGCCGCAAGCCCAATCACTCATTAATGCAGCGCATTTGCGCGGCGATCTGCCATCGGCACAGCTTTCCGAACACCAGCTCGAATGGGTGATCGGACGAAACCCCTTCTCCGAGAGCACCATGTACGGGGAAGGCTATGACTTTGTGCCGCTGTACACCCCTTCTTCGGGCGAGATGGTCGGCGCATTACCCGTGGGTATCCAAACCCGGGAAGAGAGCGACGCTCCCTATTGGCCGGTGCAAAGCACCTGGACCTACAAAGAGATCTGGGTGCACCCCGTAGCCCGATGGGTCTGGCTCATGCGGGACCTTTCCGGCCCGGCCCTGGTCGAAGGACAGGCCAGTGCTGTCGTGGAATTCAAAGAGGTGACGACCGGGCAGCAAATCATGGTGGAACCCGATGGCCCCACCGGGCGATTCCGGACTATGCTGCCGGAAGGTAAATACACCGTCCGGAGCAACGGACAGGAACAAGTCCGCACCTTCTTACCAACAGGCTCCTATACCCTGGACCTTCGCCCGGAGCGCGCCCTGGATTTCGAAGTAAGTAATGCAGGCAATACAGAGAAAGGAACAAAAGGAGAAGTGACTATAAAACTGATCGCCCGTGGAAACGGAACGCATCTTTTTAGTCTTCGCACTGACAACCTCTCTCAAAAAGGGAACTCGCCCACCGCCGGCACTCTCACAAAAGAATTAGTCCTGAAACCCGGCCAACCAGCCACCATAGAATGGAAAGTTCGTATCACCGTGCCGGATGAGCCCTGGACAGCGGTTATCGTTCCGGACGGCGACCTGTCCCAACACAAGGAACTAGTCGGCGCGACCTGGATACATTAGTACCAAAATAATGATTTAGAAAAATATTTATACTAAGTAGAAATTTACAAAGCCGCCAAATAGCAGTATGCAGCATCTTAATTCAACAGCTACAATTTAAGACTTGGTTGAAGTCTGCAACCGTAATAACGTCTTGCACACGCACAGCTGTTGATGCAACCGACGCCTCCGCAGCACCATCCATACGCTCTTGCCATCAAACCAGGACAGCACTGGATGGTTCGAGGACCAGCGGCGTTGTACAACTGCACATACGTGTGCGGAACTTACAAGTATCTACAAACATACCATTGCCTTCAAAACATATCTGCAATCTCACTTAAAGTCATAATTCGGCTTCCCCCCCATTTGAAACACCAGCATCTTCCCCTTGACCAAATCCGCATGACTGATAAAAGGATGATCGATAGCCTTCCCGTCAAGGGTGACGCTTTGTACATATTTATTGGTCTCCGAGAGATCCTTCGCCACGATCTCCAAGACAGCGGGTTCGCCGCTGGCTATCTTATAATGAAGGATGAGCTTAGGAAACTGCGGCGCCCCGATAGCATAGATCCCCGATGTCGGAGCCACCGGGTAGAAACCCATGATACCGAATAGATACCAGGCCGACATCTGACCGCAATCATCATTGCCGTTGATGCCGAGCGCCTCGTTGCGGTAATTGATCGTCGTATGCGTCCTGACCAGCTCCTGCGTCTTCCAGGGCTGACCGCAATAATCGTACAGGTAGATATAATGATGCCCCGGTTCGTTGTCATGATGATAATGATTCTGCGAGAAATTAGAATCGAGCTTTACGGCGAATTTCTCATTCCCGCCCATTATCGAAATCATGCCGGGCGCGTCATGCATGGCGCCAAAAGCATAGGTCCATTTATCCCCTTCCGTAAAGCCTTCATTCTCATGCCCGCGATCCCTAAAACTTCCGTCAAAATTCCGGGGACCAAAAAAACCCGTTTCTTTATTGAACACATTCTGATAACTCTTGCTCCACCCGATAAAACGATTGTAGTCATCGGTTTTCCCCATCTCCTTCGCCATCATCGCCACGGCATAGTCGTCGTAGGAGAATTCAATCGTCCGCGATACCGATTCCAACGTCCTGTCGACCGGCACATATCCCAGGGAATGATAATAACTCAGACCGCCCCGGGCCTCGTTGGCCTGCCATAATTCACGGTCGCCCCACATACGCTTTGTGTCATTATCTGGCGGCACCATTGCATCCTTACGAACGGCCTCATAGGCCAGGTTCACATCATAACCCCGGTAGCCTTTTATATAAGCATCGGCGACGACGGCATCGGCATGGGTACCAAGCATGATATTGGTTTCCGCGGGATTGGGCCACATTGGCAACCACCCGCCCTCCTTATACATTTGCAGCAGGGAGGCGACCATATCATTCACCCGGTCGGGCTGTGTGAAGATCAGGAGCGGATGAAGAGCACGATAAGTATCCCACAAAGAATAGTCATCATAGGCCACACCGTTATGAATCTTGTCATCGAAAGCACTGTAGTATTTTCCATACTCGGAGAATTCACGGGGAAACAACATCGTATGAAACAAGGCAGTGTAGAAGATCGCTTTCTGGTCTTCCGAAATACCTTCCGCCTGGACACGGCTCAGATTCTCCTGCCAACGATCGCGGGTCGATGCCACCACTTTCTCAAAATCCCAGTCGGGTATTTCCCGGGAGAGATTCTCCCTCGCCTGCTCCAGACTGATGAATGAGGTCGCGATACGCACCTTAACAATCTCGTTCTTCTTTGTTTTAAAGCTGATATAGGCGCCCATCATCGTACCGGATTGTTCAATGGCGGACGCATTCACCCCGGATCCGCTCCAGGTACCGAAGGATTCGAAAGGCTTATCGAACTGGATGATAAAATATCCTTTGAAATTGGGAAGCTCAGGGCCTAATTGCGCGGATTGCCGGTCTGGATTATAGCCGGTGATCTCCTTGTTGGCTGTATCCACTTTCACAGTTCCTTTCAAGGTGGCTATCCGGTGTTCCAGGTTATTATTTGCATCCTGAAGTGCGGGATTCAGGTTGATTCCGTGAATGATGATATGTGATTGATCCGACTGGGGGAAAGTAAAACGGAACATCCCGCAACGGCTTACTCCGGCTATCTCTCCCTTGATGGTCTTTTTCTTGCCAGCTTGCAGCTGCACGGAATAATAATACGGTTTGGATATTTCACTTTTGTGACTGAACGACAGCGCCCGATCGGCGGGAAGCACTTTCAGATCCCCGATCTGGGGCATGACGGATACATAGCCGTAGTCCCCCATCCAAACCGTCGGTTGATGGGTAGCCATAAAACCGATGACCGTAGTATCCTCATAGATATATGGCATCCGGCTCATTTTATTCTCGTGGGTCTGAAGCACAAAATTGGTCATCGCATAGGGACACCCCACAACAGGAGTGGTTCCCCCGCCTTCCAATCCCTTTGCAAAACCGGCAAAAGGAGATCCTATCAAAGGATTCACATAGTCAACTTCCTGCAAATGCTTATCTTTTTTTTGAGCCTGGGCGGGAGATGCCATCATCGAAGCGAATATTACAACCAGTGCGCATGCTTTTTTTTGCCAGTTTTTTTTCATATGACTCATCTTTTATTAATACTATTCTCTGTCTTTTATTATTTGTTCGCTTTCTTTTATTGGTCTGTTCGCTTTCCTAAAATTCTTTCAGGCAACCAAATTACCTGTTTTTTCGTAAAGTTTGAGGCTTATCGCATTCGGCTGCAATTAAATCAACTGTATTTTTTAGGGTATATTTACAAATAAATTTGAATAACAATCAATCTCTTGTGCCCTTTTTACCGGTTTCTCTCATCCAAAGTATCCATTTCTTTGTCTTTATTAATTTGCCTGTCCTTCATAGGAGCGACACGAATAGTTGCCCAAACAGATAGGCTACCGTCAGGAAACAACGAAGAAATCGTACCCCAAAAAGATATGTCGGATGTACTAAAAAGCCTTTTCAAAAAGAGGTCGGCCGCCCCTAAAAAAGATTCGGTTACCAATATCAGGAAACCAACATTTTCAGGTCTTCCGGCTGTAGGATATACACTTACAACCAAATTGGCGGCTACCGTGACAGGCAATGCTGCCTTCCGGACGAGCGAAGATGCCAATATCTCCACCGTCATCGCCAGTGCCGCCTATACCCAGAACAAGCAGTTCACCGTCCCGCTGGAGACGAGCATCTGGACCCGGGGCGATAAATACAATTTCGTGGGCGATATCCACTTCATGAAATACCCGCAAAGCACGTTCGGCTTGGGATCCAATAGCTCCATCGACAACGAGGACCCCATGGATTACAAGTATATCCGTTTTTATGAGATCCTTTATCGCAAGATCACTTCGAACTTCTTCCTCGGAGGCGGTTATATCCTGGATTGGCATTACAATATATCAGCATTGGGCCTGCCCGGGGGGATCATCTCCGATTATGAAAAATACGGAGCGGCTTCCAATACCCTATCTACCGGGTTCACGCTGAACGGCCTCTACGATTCCCGGGATAATTCCATCAACCCCTATAAAGGCTTCTATGCGGAGATCACCTACCGGAATTATCAACGATTCATGGGCAGCAATTCCGACTGGCAATCTTCAATCATCGACATACGCAAATATGTTAAGTTCCCCGCAGATTCAAAAAATGTCCTGGCTTTCTGGAGCTATGACTGGCTCACGTTGAACGGCAAGCCGCCCTATCTCGATCTGCCAAGCACCAACTGGGACCGCTATTCCAGTACCGGCCGGGGTTATATCCAGGGAAGGTTCCGGGGTAAGGAGATGGTCTACCTGGAATCGGAGTATAGGTTCCCTCTGACGGCGAATGGGTTACTCGGCGCCGTGACATTCGTTAATGCAGAATCGCTCTCCGGCCTGGCGAACAACCGCCTGCAATCCGTTCAGCCGGGTTTTGGTACCGGCCTAAGGATCAAGCTCAATAAAACATCGAGGACGAATGTGGACATCGATTACGGCTTCGGCACCCAAGGCTCCCATGGATTATTCGTGAATGTCGGAGAGNNTGAAATAATCACCACTTCGTGATCCGTGATCGACCCAATCTCGAAATGGCTCCAACCCTTCGAAACTTCCGCGGAAATAGCCTGACCCGATACCAGTGAGCGCAGGTTCCTCCCCTGAATGCCAACGGGTAGCTTCACGCCGATCTTCAAAGGCCCGATCGGGATGAATTCATCCAGGGGTTGCCGCCAGGTAGCGGCACTTGTCAGATTCACCACATGCAGGACCAACCTCCCCGGTTGCCGGTACAGATGGCAGTCCACTAAACCCGCTCCTTCCACAACAATCGGCAGATCGTCGCCAGCTGCCCAGCGTATTATATTTTTAAGCAGGTTTCCATGATCCGGAAGATTTGAGCGGCCATACTGCCTGTCGAGATCGGCAGGAAGAAAAACAACACGTCCTCCCTGGCCCCGCTGGTTCAGCAGAAGCCCTGGGATATCGGTCTTCGGCTCCCTCATCCATGCTTTTTCGGGTGGATAAACCGGGAACTGGGGAATATAGGTCAACAGGACTTCGACACCCGGTTCGGTATGCAAGGGCTCCAGCAGACCGCCAAAAGGCAAAATATCCGTCTCTTCAAATCCCTTCAGGACAGGATGGCGCTTACCGGAGATAACAGGCTCACCTGCCTTATGGGGACCATCGACTCCTGCACGCAACTCCGGAGAAAGCCGCAGATACGTGTGATAGACATCCCCCGCCAATTTTTCAACGGGAGCTTTTTCCGGGACTTCGCGCGAACCGGCAAGATGGGCGCCGAACAGACCCCCCAATGCATAGTCGGGACGCGGATCGCCCCATTGATCATATAAACTACTCTCACCGGTCGCAACCAGACTACCCCCCCGCTCCACAAACCGCCTGACGCTGGCAACCTGCTCATCCGTCATGACGGCCAGGTTGGGCAACACCAATAGAGAGCATTCTCCTGCCACACGATCGATTTGGTCGGCATGGACCGGTAGGTAAGGGACCCTTGCACGGATGAGCGCTTCGGTCATACCCCGCCAGGGAAGCTCCACCAATTCATCGGCATGGTCCCGCCCATAGAAATCCATATTCTGCTGGGACCACACCACTCCCACCGTTGCGATCGGGAGTCGATCGATCAGGAATGCTTCATTCGCCTTATGCCATTGAAAAAACTTTTCCGGGTTATGATACATCCGGCGATCCTCGTGATAGGCGCTCACCATATGCCACCAGGGCTGGATACCCCCAGCAATACCCTCAACCATCCACATACGCGCTTCCGGCTCGGGCTTGCTAGCCAGGCGGAACCAGGGATCATGCGCCTGGTACATCGCCATGCTTTCCGGAACCAGTTTCTCCCAGCCCAGCAGCCCGTGAATAAGTTTGCCGGCCTCTCCATTGTGCTGAAACCCTCCCGCATTGGAACGGGCCTGATCGTCCAGCATGATGATCTCGGCCCGCTGGCAGATCTCCTTAAAATCACGAAAGCTCCGGCCCTGCTCGCTGATGGAACCGCTATTCATACCCGACCAGATGCAGTGATCGCCCCCCGCAGATTTGGTGACACGGTTGTTCAGATCCCATATCTCAAGACGCCGCACGTAATTCCACCGGATCCATTCCCTGTACCCTGCGCTCTCCCAATTTTTTACAGACGGAATTGCATAGCCGGTCTTATCGTGGAAACCTTTCTTACAGTTCTCACAGTAACAGATCGACTCGCGGTCAAGCCCGCACCAGCTATTATCGGTAAAACCATCGGGATGATACAGGCCGGCGATCTCCCGCAGGATAGCCGGGATATGCTCATTATAATAAGGTCCATTGATGCAGGAGATATAAAGCCCATCCGCTTTATACGGTTTGCCGGTCCCATCGATAGCAAACCAATCGGGATGGGCCTGGAAAAAATCCTCGTGAGCACGGTTCGAATCCATACGGGCAAATACCGCCAGCCCATCCTCATGAGCAGCACGGCACAGATCGCCGAACAGATCGCCCCCGTTTAAATACGCCGCCCTCCGGTGGAGCGGTATTCGGGTAGGATAGTAAGCCACGATGCCGCCCGCATTGACCACGATGCCTTTTGTCTTCGTACGCATCCAGTAACTGCGCCACCAGGAAATATCATATTGTGCCGGATCTTTTTCTGTAATATTCACCTGGCCCCAACGGGTGACGCTCCTGTACCAGGGCTTACCATCGTCGCGATATCCTGCATCTGTAAAACCTGTCTGGTTCATACGCTGAATTTATTATGATAATAAATTTCAGCAATTCCCCCGGTTGTCAGCAGAAAATATTACAGAAGGTATTTCCTGATCCCCTTGCCCGCTGCCCCTTACTTCCGAACCCTCCGATCCCCAACCCCATAACCCTTCACTCGCTGCCCCTCTCAACCCTCTCATCCCTCTCATCCCTCACAGCACATGTTCTTCGAATTTCTTATAATGGAATAAAAAGGGGATCACAAAAGAAGCGCAGATCCCCATAATGATGATGATCCCGGATAACAGGCTTCGGAACTGTTCGGTGACCTCATAGTCGGCAGAGCGATGCACCCCCGCCGTCTTCCATAAACAGAAAACGGTGATCAGCACAAATACGACAATGAAAATAAGATCGCCTCTTTTAAAGAGCTTCAGGAATGCAAAATAGCTCAGTCCCACAAGCACGAAGAGAACGTTAACACCGAAAATAAGTGAGGATACATTAATGATCTCAGAAGGCATAAAACCCGTAGCATCACGGTAGAGAATATTATACACCAGACTAATGACGGTGGCGACGATCCCCGCAAAGACCCCGGTCAAGAGGGCTTTACCCAAAAAACTGATTTCATGATTGGTATTATCCATAAAAAAAGATTTACAAGTTTCATTACTCACGCCCCCTCAACAGCAATTTTCTCCCCTGTACCAGGATCCGCCGCGTTCTTCCCGGTGAATGATAGACATGCTCCTTTTGCTTCTGCCGGCTATAATATTCCAGGATAACAGCGGAAGTGATGATACCTTTCACACGCCGGGCTTCATCGGTAGGATCCACCACAAGCAATGTGTCGACATTGTATTTTCCCATCATTTCAGCAGCAAGGCCGGCATCATCCGTCGAATAAACCGTGGGCAGATCCGTCTTTTCCAGCGCGACCTTCGTAAATAATTCCTGCACCCGGATACCCCGTAATGTATCGGGTTCAAAGGAATCGGGCGCACTGACTCCCCGACGCTTTATTTTTTCGGTCATAATACTTCCCTCCATGAAAAAGAAGGATACGAAATAAGCCGCTACGCAGCCTCCAAGCAAAGGCAATAACCCATTGACCTGGCCGGTCGTCTCCAACGCGAAGACGATCGATGTCAGCAAAGCCCTCGAAGCGCCCGCAAACATCGCTGCCATACCGACCAGGGCTGCCGTCGCCAGGTTTATACCGATCTNNAGAGATAGCAACATCCCGAAAGACCAGGACCCGCTCAACAGCCACCTTATATTATCGTAACCAACCCCCATCGTGTGTGGGGCAAAATATCCGACCACACCGATGGCAATCGCCCCCAGCGCAGGCCACCACATCCAGTGTACAGGCAACTTTTCAAACAGGTCCTCGATCGCATAAACAGACCTCGATACCAGCGATGCAATTACTCCTATAAGCAAACCGAAAAATATATAAACGACCAGAACGCCATCCGAAGGAACCGGAATAGAAGGCATCATAAATACCGGCTGCCGGCCGAACAATAAAATATGCATGCCTGCCCCGGTAATACAGGCCAAAGCGACCGGTATGATCGAGCGGGGTGAAAATTCAAATAGCAACAATTCCACGGCCAGCAAAACCGCCGCCAAAGGACTCCCGAATATCGCCGCCATACCCGCACAAGCGCCCGCTGCCAGCACGATCTTTCGCTCGCCGGAAGAGATATGTATCCACTGCCCGGTTAAAGAACCGAATGCCCCACCCGTCGCGATGATCGGACCTTCAGCGCCGAACGGCCCCCCCGTCCCAATGGAAATAGCTGCCGATAAAGGCTTCAGAAATGTGATCACAGGCGGGATTTTGCTGTCCTCCAGGATGATCTTTTCCATAGCCTCCGGAATACCATGCCCCCCGATCGCCTTGGAGCCATACCTCGCCATTAACCCTACCAGGATAGCGCCGCCGATAGGAATGAACACGACAAGCCAACCCAGTTGGTTGCCGGCCGGCGACACCGGCTCCAGTGAAAACCTACCGTAAAATGAAAGATTCGTGATCAGGTCGATCAGGTATACAAGCCCTTTGGCGACGAAGCCGATTACGATCGCATTGGCAATCACCTGGACACTCAGATAAAATACACGTTTGTTCACCGGCTCCTTGCGTCCTCGCACCCCTCTCTTATTATACCACCCGCTCAAAGAAACAGCTACCGGAATACGATCACTCTTCTTATTCATAGTTGTTATTCGTAATTGTCAACTTTAAGATACAAATATATTGTATAAACAATGTTTTTAGTAATTTTATTATACTTATCTCCTATAAAATGTTGCATTAACAATATTTAAAGGAATATTCGCCAATAAACCCGGGATGAGCTATTATTGTGCCATGCAAGAATTAGTATGCGACCTCTCCCATTGCTTTTTGTGCAGTTCCTGTATCCCGGAATGGAGGGAAGCGATCGCCGTAAAGAAAAAGACCCTGCTGATAAAAAAAGGAAAACAACTTTTTAAGGAGAACGAAAAGGTCAGCGGCATCTTCTTCGTCTACTCCGGTTCTATCAAAGTACATAAACAATGGATCGGCCAAAAAGAGTTGATCCTGCGTTTTGCCAGATCGGGAGATATTGTAGGGCATCGTGGCCTGGTAGGCAGCGAGGGATACCCCGTTTCTGCGACGGCATTGGAAGATACGATCGCCTGTTTTGTAAGCAATGAATTCCTGGAAGCCTCTCTCAGGACCAACCCGCCATTGACCTACCGTCTTATGCAGCTCTACGCGTCCGAATTGCAAAAAGCCGAAAAACGCATGCGTGACCTGGCTCACATGGAAGTAAAAGGCAGGATCGCAGACGCATTGCTGGAGATAGCGGCCTGCTTTGGCCTGAACAAAGACAAATTTATCGCAGTAACGGTCACCCGGCAGGATATCGCCTCCTATGCGGGCACGACCTATGAAACCGTTTTCAAATTCTTCACGGAACTCATCCGCAGAAAGATCATTTCGACTTCGGGAAAAAACATCCGGATCAACAAACGCGAACAGTTAAAGCAGTTTATGGATTATTCGCTGACCAGTGTCGTATAACTTCCGGCGCCCAGGGTAAAATGAGCCTCCCCGTTAGTGACAAGTACCGGGGTTCCTTCTTTCATGGCAGATTCCTTATCCGTCATGAACAACCGAAGCGTTTTCAGTTTTTTAGGGAAGCCCTTCAAAGTCGCTTCCCGCGTAGCTCCCGTGTTCACCAGGTGTATGGAATAGATCCTCTTCCCGTTATTGCCCAAGGCGGCACAGGTGATATTTGGGCGGTCGCTCGTAATCGGCATAGCCGCCAGCCCCTTCGGCGTAGAAGCCAGCTGTTTGAGATTCCAGAACCGCTGGGTAGGAGCCAAAGGAGCATTATTACCGAAGGGACCGCCGCCGATAAGCGGGGAATAATCGGAGGTCAACTGCCATTGGAGGATCGACAAGGGCTGACAAATCGATAAGATCCTGATATAAAGATTGATCTCATCCATGGCATAGGTCGGCTCCTGGAAGATCCCCGGATAATTCCAGGCGGCTGCATCGATGCTCCCTTCCCCGACGATCAGCGGGAGGTCTAACTTAGCGGCCGCAGCGGCCCATTTCTCCAGGGTCTCTTTTTCCCAGCCTCTCCAGGAATGAAAAGAAATAGCGCCGATATATGGACGCGCCGCTGGATCCGCCATCGCGGCATCAATGAAAGAATAAGTATTGGCATCGGAATTATCGCCTAATAACATTTTTGTTTTCAGTCCCCTTCCTGCCAGATAAGCACCCAATCCCTTGATCAGGTCATCATGCTCCTCCGCCGTCTGCCTGATATTGATTCCCAGATCAGACTCGTTGAAAGAGAAGCATTTTATCTCCACCCCATAATGCGACCGCAGGTAATCGATATAATCTGCAATGGACTTAAAGATCTCGCTCATATTGTCCTTCTCCAGCGGGTTGCCCCATACTCCATCCGCCCGCGGACGAAAGTTGGGAGCGCCTACGATCGCCCAACGTGGAGGAAACCAGGCGGAAAGGATCAGGGGAATACCCAGCTTACTCAGCCTTTGCGCCATTTCCATCGCCTTCACTACACGCGGATTCAACTTGCCGGCCTTGGCCGAATCGATGGGATCGCTGACTTTATCGGCTTGCCAGAAGGCCCAGGGCAATTCTACCCTTCCCCAGGCGACACGCATGTTCTTCAGGCAATAATCGATCACCTGGGGATCCATAGCCGGATTCTGCAACCGGAAGTTTCCCCCGAAACCATCGAAAGGACGCCCGGTAACAGCCGTGTTCAGAGCAAGACTGACAGGATCCCTGTCCACCTCGCCGGAGGCTTTTATCGTGAATCGCCTGTTCGCCCCCTCGCCATTGTGGAGATCGCCGGATTGAACGGGCATATATAATACGATACGATCGCCGCCCTTAGCCTTTTCCTTTCGTCCGATGATGAGACCCGGTTCATCAAACTTTATTTCGAACTGCCAGTTGACGGTAGTTAGTCGGACGCCCGCTGCGGAAGTATGGATGAATTCGGTACTCCCCTCCCCCTTTGCCATCCCGCTCTTCTGCGCCCCATCTGTCGGATCGATCGGTTGAATGGTCCTCTCCGGGAATTCATCGGCCGGAAGATCCACTACAAAATAGGCACCGTCCATACTTATATCCGACTTCGCCGTCAGCACGATCTGCACACCCGCAACCCCCTTTCCCATATCCTCCACCCTTTCCGTAAAATACAGGCTATCGAGATGGCTGGTAACGACCTGCACATTTCCCTCCCGCACATACTTCGGGCGCTGCCGCTCCTTAGCGGTCGCATTGATGGAAGCCCAATCCTTTCCTACCAGCCTTATACCAGTCTCGATCCCCATGAGCTGTCCGTCGATCCGAATCCCCCTGAGATTGCCCCAGGGCTCCAGCTCCGCCTGGCAATAAACCCTCCCCGTGAAAACCGTCATTAACAATACAACGACAGCGGACAATCTGGCAATCGATCGCTTTACAAAGCATTCCTTTTCCATATTCAAATTTCGTTTTAGGATATAATTTTCCCCATTTCAAAAGGATCCGACAACTGCCTCTTACAGCTTCGCCGGATGAGACAACCCAAATTTCTCCACGATCTGCTGCCCGATCTGCTTGCCCATCAATTCACCGTTCTCCACGGCCTCCCTGAAATGAATACCCCCATACAGGCGGCTCATGGCTGCCTCACCGGCAGCTTCAACAAAGGAATGAAAGGATCGGTTGGGCAAACCGAAAGATTTTTCGACACTGTCGACATAATGAAAATGGTCTCCGTAAAGACCCGTCAGCACCATGGCGGAAGCCATAGAGATTACGCTATGCGCGCTGGGATATTCGGGAAAGGGAGGTGTTTGCAAAAGGGGCTGCCAGGTAGGAGCATACTTTTGCTGGATGGCCGTAATAGGCCGGACATAATTGCTTCTGTACTTTTCGTCCCAGGCGCCGATGAATCCGTCGAACACCGCGATGGAAACCAGGCTATAAGAGTAAAGGGCTTCTACCAAGCCTTGCTTTTCGCGGTTGATGGCGATCGAAGTGATTCCAATCCAATGCCCTCCCGGGGATATTTTCTTGATACTATACATCAGGTGACCGATGGTCTGGACGGCATAGGGATTGCAATCCCAGAACAAAGCTATTGCGCGCTGATCCTTCGTCATGTTCATACTGACCTGGTATACCTCCATATATTCTTTGGTAAACGCCTCGGATTTAAAAGCAGCGGGTTCGGGTATGGTAAACTGATGTGCCTTCGAAAGGCTCATCGGGCGGATCTGGTCCCAATGCGGCTCCACCGCTTCCATGTATTCCGGACCCGTCTGCTGCCAGGTACCCGAATCTTTGGAAGGAGTGAATNNTCGCGGCAGGGTCCGGGTATACCCGTATTGATCCTGCTTCGTCCATTTTAAGACGACCGTCGCTACCTGTTCCCCAAACTTTACGGATCGCTCGTACACATCCCCGTGAATCGTTTTTTTATGGATCTGCCGGTCCACGGAATCATATAGTTGCTGAAACATATCCTTGGAGAAGACGAGGGCATAAGCAGTCTTGTGAAAAGCGGCAGTTCCTGCTACCAGCCAATTATACACCGCTCCGGGCTCCGGAGAGGGGAACACCACGGAATCGCCTTCCGGCGTCGTTAGCCCGTTCAGCCGGCCGGCAAAAGTTTTGTAGACGGGCTTCCCAGGGCGAGCAGCCTCATAGAAAGCGATCATCGAATACACATAGTCCCTGCTGGCCACCGGGGGAGACGTGATATCCCGTATCATTGTTTGCGTCAGGGTACTCAACACTTTCTCCGCCAGCCGGGTATCCTGGAATGTCAGCCCCTGATCCTGGGCCTTGGCGTTAAAGAAGAATAGCAAAGGAGCAAGCAAGAGGAAGAACGATTTCCCGAATGCCTTACCGGATCCGGAATATTTGCATTTTGTCATTGTTATTGGCTACGATTATAAAATTATCTATCTGCACCATCTTACGTGCATCCTTATCCGCATGTAAACCCGCGGCCCCGGGAACCACCCTGAACACCGGGCCAGCCGCCGGGCCGCCCGCTGGCCCTGCCTGGCCTGCTCCACCGCTCACACCTGAACTGCCGCTCCCTGTTCCCGCCTCACCCTGCGTAAGCAGCAATCCTTTTCCCGCATCCTGCCTGCCCCACTCCGCCCTGACCGCATAATCGTTACCCACCAGCAGGATATCCTTCAGCCTGTTACTGTTACCAATAACTCCCTGACCGTTGGCTGCTTTTCCATTCTCCGGCTTTTCTCCTGTAAAGTATCCGGTTAAAAGATCCCGGACAGGAAAAGCCTGCGCCTCCCTCGGGAAAGGCACAAAATGAAAGTTTCCTCCATCGTTTATGAAGACCCCGGAGCGAAACTCCACCGCCTCCAGGTGCAGTGCTCCTGCCAATTGTTCCTTTGTGAAAATATCATTGACCGTAGCATCGCTATAGGATTGATAGGTAGGGAATTTGGCCTTAAAAGAAGGTACCTGGTCGAGCAACTCGTCCCGGGTCGCCACCGGGTAGCTCTTACCCTGGATATAATAACTCAGGATCGCATCCATCGTTCCGTTATTATCGAGATCTGCTGCGTCCACGGTGACCGGCTCGGAGATCGAAGGCTTCATTTGCCCGTTCAACCCCTGATTACCCGCCAGGATATCCAGGTCGCCGTCATTGTCTATATCTTCTATCTTCAGGCAATTCCACCACCCCGAAGAATTAGGGATCACCATTTTTCTATCCGCGCTGAAATAAGGGGCATCGCGCTGCCCGAAAAGGATCGTCACCGGCATGAACTCGCCAGCCAGTACCAGGTCGCTTACACCGTCCTTGTTTATATCGGCTACTTTGACGGCGCAGACCATGCCTATGTTTTTCAGGAAATCCGGGGTGATATCCCTCAATACCCCCTTGTCGTTCTTGAATAGATAGCTATGGGGCGCGGCCGGGTACTCACCCGTCTTTACCTGCCCTGCCCGGAAGATCTCCGGGTATCCGTCACCGTCAATATCGAATGCGACGACCGGGCCGCCGGAAGAAACCGTCGGCGGCACCACATCCGGGCGGCTGCTGAAATTACCCTTGCCGTCATTCCAATAGATATGATCCTGAAAATTCGACTCGTTACCCCCGCTGACCACATAGAGATCGAGAGCTCCGTCATGATCCAGGTCGGCGAAGACAGCCTCCACACCTTCGGAAAGGAAATCCTTCTCTAACACTTTGTCCCCCTGCTCTTCAAATTTTCCGTCTCCGTAGTTGACGAGGATAGCGCCCGTCTGTCCCTTGCCGCCTCCCACAAAAAGATCGGGACGTCCGTCTCCGTCCACATCCCCAACCGCCATGGCGGGGCCTTTGCGGGAGTATTGACGGGGAAGCAGGGGCTCTCTTTTAAAATCGTTATACTCATCTTCGGAGTGGACGAAGGGGAGATTGGCATTACTGATCTCCGTAAACACAGGAGGCGGAGGAACAGCCTTCTTAGGCGTACCTGCCGTATTCCCTTCGGCTTTATTCGCGTCCGTTTTATTCGCGTTGGCTCCATTCGCGTTACCCCCCTTCGCGTTGACCGCATTAAGGTAATCGAGTTTGATCGTCTGGTTAACAGCCTGCTGAGGCAAGGTCTGGATCCTGCCATCCTTCCAGGTCACGGTAACGCTTACTGTCTGACGCTTGCCCAATCCGAAGATCAGGCAGGGCTCGGAAGAGGACTCGAATCCGTGATTGAGCTCCAGCTCCTGCAATTGCTGAAAGCCGTCGGCGGCTGAAACCAATACCTTGGCCCCAATGCCGAAAGGATTTTTAGACTCGCCCGCAAATCTTATTTTCAGGTAATTGTTCTTCAGGTCTTCGGCATGATTCTGCCAGATGAAGGCCGGCTGGTTGATATTATTTACCACGAGATCCCAGTCTCCGTCATTGTCAAAATCGCCATAGGCAGCGCCATTGGATAAGGAAGGAAGGTCCATCCCCCATTTTTTGGTGACATTTTCGAATTCCAGCTGGCCGGTATTCCTGAACAAATAACTTTTCACCTGGGAGGATGGCATTTTTTTTACAAGCTCGTAGAGATCGGGCTTATGGCCGGCTTCGATGGCCTTTCGCATTTCCTCCGGCGTCGTATATTTCAGGAAATCCAGGTTGGTGTAATCACGCATATACCCATTCGTTATGAACAGGTCCTGCCAGCCGTCCAGGTCGAAATCCCCGAACAACGCCGACCAGCTCCAATCGGTATTGGAGACGCCCGCGAGCTGACCGACTTCGCTGAATTGGATGCTGTCGCCATACTTACCAGCGACATGCAGCATATTGCGCATGTATTGGTAATAATAGCCGTGCTGCACCAGGTTCTGGAAATGATCATAGCCATCCGGTCCTTTAAGCAACTTTTGTCTCCTGTTGCTTTCCGGAAGCATGTCCAGGGTAATGAGATCGCTCAGCCCGTCGTTATTGACATCGGCCACATCGCAGCCCATTGAAAATTTAGAAGTATGCCCCATATAGGATCGGACGGATTCCTTAAAAGTACCGTCGTGCTGGTTGATATACAGGTAATCGTCCTCGTCGTAGTCATTTGACACATAGAGATCGCTCCATCCGTCACTGTTGAAGTCCGCGACGACAGCCCCCAGCCCGAAACAGAGTGGGTTGGAGATGATCCCTGCCTTGTCGGTCACATCGGTAAAATGATTATTCCCGTCATTGTGGAACAATTTATCGCCCGCCAGGGAGTCATGGGCCGATTTCATATAGGCGATGTCGAAATTCTTCATTCGCTTGATGGAATGACGCAGGAGGAACAGGTCCAGGTAACCATCGTTATCATAATCGAAAAAGACTGCCTGCGTGGAATTACCCTTGGTATCCACCCCGTATTGGGCAGCCATCTCTTTGAAAGTGCCGTCATGTTGGTTGATGAATAGCAGGTTGCGCCGGTCCTCCAGGTCCCCGTTCCCCGACCGGCAGATATAGATGTCGAGCCAGCCGTCGGCATTCACATCGGCCAGCGTGACTCCCGTCTTCCATCCATCTGCCCGGACCTTCGATTTTTTGCTGATGTCCTCGAATACGAAATGCCCTTTGTTCAGGTATACCTTGGGTTGATCCATATTGGAAGTAAATACGATATCGGGCAGCCCATCATTGTTCAGGTCGCCTACCGCAACTCCTCCCCCATTGTAGAAATATTCGTAGGCCAGAACATTATGTTCGGACGACTCCGTGATGTTATTTTGAAAGCTGATGCCTGATTGTTTGGGAGGTACTAAGGTGAACAGGCTTTGGCAGTTGCCAAAGGTAGACAGGAGGCAAGCGGGTAGTAGCAAATAAATGAGGCAGGCGGATTTCATATAGACTATATATAAGAATGAAAGGAAAGATAATCATAAAAATTATCTTTCCTTTCAAACAAAGCATTTTACAACTAAGGTGCTGAATCCCAATAAACACGGGTCGTGAACAGATCCTTACCCTGGTTGGCTAAAGCTGCCTGGTAATTGGCCGCATTCAGCGTCGCTTCCTCGGTCGGATAGGCCAGCCTGCGCGGAATGGTGCCGCCGCTGGCATTGCCCGGGTAATTGACGGGGTTCAGACCGGGGAACCCGCTCCTGCGCCAGTAGGCCCATTCTTCTATAAAGTTTAAAGTGACGGCTGATAATGTATACATCTCGTTACCGATAGCATTCATTTTATCACTCAGCGTGGTGGCAGGATAGGGATTCGTTGCCTGGTAGGCTGTGATGGCCGCCGGGGTAATCACATAAGGAGAACCATTGGTCGCATTGTTATAGGACAGTATAGTTTGGAGAGAAGCAGCCTGCGCCGTCTGGAACTCTGTTTGAGCAGACCCGGTGGCCCATCCCCTTTCAATAGCTTCCGTTTTCAGGAATTCGGATTCCGCATAGGTCAATAGCAATTGCGGGCTATTGTCCTGGTAGATATAGGGATTCGCCACGGAGAAGCAGCACCCGGCGGCGCTCGCAAAACCGGTCGTATCCATCAGGGTCTGTCCTGCAATGAAGCCATTCGGCAACCCATTCTGATGCGCCGCTATCGTATCTCCGAGATAGACACCCTTAAAGGGCTGAGGGCCTGTCGTGGTGGGGATCGTTGCAATCATCCCGAGTCTCGGGTCATTCCGCTGCTTCATAATATTGACCAGGGTCCGGCCCCATTGAATATCGCCCAGCGCTATCTCACCACGGTGAGAATTATTGGAAGCCCCCAGGTTATAGGAATTGGGATTGATGCTCTGGGAAGGACCACCGGGCCAGTTGATTTGAAATGTTTCTGCATTGCTGGCTATTAATCCCCCGGTAATGGCTTTAGCAGCCCATGTCTGAGCTGTGGCCGGATCTACTTTCTGAAGTCGCATGGCCACGCGAAGCATCAGGGAATTCGCAAAATGCTTCCAGGAAGTAATGTTGCCGTTGTAGGCGAAATCTGCTCCCGCCGGGATATAAGCACTCGAACTCAATGCAGCTCCTGCCACCGCCAGTTCATTCAGCATATCCGCATAGATATCCTTTTGTTTGTCGAAGGGGGGTGTATAAGTCTGAGATATATAACCGAGACCTGCCTGAAAGTAAGGAACGTCTCCATAGATATCAGTCGTTTCCTGGAACAGGAAGACCTTTAGAATGCGTGTCATGGATAAGATGTTCACATTCGTCACAGAATCCAGCCTGGCGGAAGCGATCAGCTGCACCATACTCTTGATCGCATTAAGATAATGACCTTCCCCGCTACTGCTGAACCCGAACCAGGCGCCGGAAGGTTCGTCACTATAGATATATTTATCGCCGGGATACTGAGCCCCGTTGATGGAAGCCATCTCCTGTATCAGCGTGGCGCTGTACATAAGATCCGTCCGCCATTGGGTATACCCCGGATCATTCTGCGATCCGGCCATCATCAACTGCGACTCCGCAAAGGTATAATCCAGGGGTACACTGGTCGGCTTCGTAGGATCCACATTGGTCTTACTGAAATTTTTTGTACACGAAAAAAGTGTGATCGCCAGACCTGATGCTATAATTAATTTACGAATCATACTGATTTTTTTAAGAATTTAAAGAATTAGAATTTCAAATTAAGGTTCACACCCATCGTTCTTGTAATGGGCATACCGGTGAATTCTAAGCCCTGTGCGTTACCATTATTATAAGTAGATTCCGGGTCGATATTGGGAGTCTTCTTCTTGATCGTCCATAGATTCCTTCCTACTACGGATATAGTGGCCGATTTGAAAGGTGTCTTACCCCATGATTTTACCGGCAGCGAATAATCCAGGGTCAAAGAACGCAACTTAATAAAATCAGAAGAATATACAAAAGGCTCACCGAAACCGTACAGGTTTTGGTAGTACGTGGTGGCATTGACATTTTTAGCATTAGGCGTTTGCCCATCCTCCATAACCCCTTTGCCCACTACACCCCCTTCCCTGCCGGGCAGCGTTGCTTTGGCCAGCCCATACCGGAAGGCCAGGGCATTGGTGCCGGAATAAATAAAACCACCGAACTTGCCATCGACGAGGATATCCAGCGTAAATCTCTTATACCGGAAGGAGTTCGTGATACCACCTACCCATGGTGATACCCCTGACCCCATGTCTTTATACGTGACAGTTGCATCCGGAAGGCCCGTAGCATTATAAATGATCTGGCCGGCAGGATTCCTGTTATAAGCCTGTGCCTGAATTTCTGCGTAGGGCTTACCGATCTGGTCCACGATATTCACTGTTTGTGAGCGGGGATTGGCGACTGTTAATTGTTTGAGGTTACCATAAAGCGCAACGACCTCGCTCTTATTATAGGAGAAGTNNATTGCTATCTATAACTTTATAAGTGACCAGGACTTCCACCCCTTTATTGGTGATCTTACCGACATTGAACAAAGCGGATGAATACCCCGATACCGGAGGGATCGTTGCACTTACGATATCATTTGAGTTGTTATGATTATAATAGGTGAGGTCCAGATTCAGCCTGTTATTGAATAAGTGCGATTCGATACCTATTTCATCGCTGATGGACCGATAGGGTTGTAAATGAGTGTTAGGCACCTGGCTGCCGTTGATCTGCGCCAAAGGAGCGCCATTGTTGGAACCGGACAAGCTATAGTTAAGCGCTAACTGGTAGGGGTCGAGATCTCCACCCACCTGGGCCCAGGAAGCCCTGACCTTGGCATAATTCACGTAAGCCGGCATTTTGAATGCATCTGACAATACAAAGCTCACGCCGACTGAAGGATAAAAAATATGATTCTTAATAACCCCCGGAGTTCCACTCGGAGGGGTCAATGCTGAAAACCAGTCTTCACGGCCCGTTACATTCAAAAACAGGTAGTTGTTATAAGACAGATCGGCAGAGGCATACGCCGAATTGATTTTCTTTTCGAAATCTCCGTGCGTAACCCCGATACCGGCAGCATTGATATTGCTGACCTGGTAAAAGAAAGGAATATTGTAGGCGGTATTATTTGCATTGATATTATCCTGTATGATGGAACGGCTCATTTTATTAACGCCAACCAACGCATTTAACGAAAATTTACTGCCTAATTTTTTGTCAATACCTACGCTTGCACCAACATTGGACTCATCAAAATTAGCCAGGTTATGAGAATAATTCCCGCCTACCTGGAAGCCGGTACCGGTGGGCATGATATTGGTATTGGTAAAGCTGAACCGGTCAAACCCTAACTGGGCTTGAACATACAACCAGTCGGTTAAATTAAATTTCGGCACCACCGAAGCGATGATCCTGTCCTTTTGGTCATCCTGTATGAACTTATCTGTTGCAAACCAGGGATTGGTGACATATTGATTGTTTGTATATACCCACTCATACCCGTTCGGGTGGGTCTCATGTTGTTTGAGCGTATTTACATCCAGGGAAGTAGGCAATGTATTCATCGAGTAATTGGCATTGCCGGGTGAATCGGACAACACCGGACGATCGTGATTTTTCTCCCGGATGTATTTCGCATTTGCCGTAAGCGAAAGCCTGTCGGTGATTTTAGAATTGATATTGAATGCGAAGTTGTCACGTCTCAGGGTATTGTTCGGTAAAATGCCATGATAATTCAAATCACTCACGGAAAACCGGTAAGACGTTTTTTCGGAAGCCCCTGTGACCGCCACTGAATTGGTGAATGAATTTCCGGTATTGTAAAATTTCGTGAGATTATTGGTAACCGCGGAATAAGGTCTGCTAACGCCATCGAATTGAGGAACAGAGCTGCCATCCAGCTTTGCGCCATAGCTATCTGTCTGGCCAGCCGGAGCTCCGGTCGTAGGGGCTAAGCCCAGATCCCCGATACCATATTGATATTGGTAATCCTTGAATTTCTTATAATAGATATCTTCCACCACAAAATTACTGCCTGCCTCGACACCCATTCCCGAACCCAGCTTGCCGCCACCCTTGGTAGTAACCAGGATAGCGCCATTGGAAGCACGGGAGCCATACAATGCCGCGGCAGTACCCCCCTTTAGCACACTGATACTCTCGATTTCGTCGGGATTCAGACTGGAGATCCCGTCTCCCTGGTCCGTACCGGCCCACATACCTACCGAGCTCACCAAACTGTTGTTCGTCCCCGTCGTAAAGTTCATCTGGTCGTTGTCAATGGGAATACCATCCACGACAATGAGCGGCTGGTTATTGCCGCTGATCGAACCATTCCCGCGCAGGGTAAGGCGCGAAGCGCCGGATGGACCGGTAGCGGTGCTGACAATGTTCAAACCGGCAACTTTCCCTTCCAGGGAATTGGCAATATTCGGCGTCCTGGCCTCCGTTAGTTCCGAACCTTTTATTTCGGTGAGTGAAGAACTAATCGCTTTTTTTTCTTTCTTAATACCGAGAGCCGTCACGACGATCTCATCAAGTTCTCTCGTCTGTTTGGAAATGGTGACATTAAGTGTGGATCCGCGGACGACCAGTTCCTGGGTCTTGTAACCGACATAGCTGATTACGACGGTAGAGCCCGGGCGAACACCGAGCGTATAGTTACCCTGGGCATCAGTAACTGCCGCCTGTTTACCGCCTTTGACCGCTATAACAGCCCCCATGACGGGAACTCCGTTGTCTTCGGTAATTTTGCCCGTTAGATCGATGTTTTGGGCGAAAGTAAGAGTGGATAATAGTAACAGGATGAATACCTGTGCAAACAAAAGTTTTTTTCTCATAAGCTTAAGCAATTTTTAAATTCATCTTTAAATGGAAGAATTGGGTGATTAAAAGTAAATGAATATACCATGTTGGACTAGTGATATTTTAACATTTCATGATATGAATCAGCCGGTTTTCATAGGACACTCACGCTGATTCCAAAGTCAAAATTTCTATTGCCCTGTTTTGCCTAAAGAAAATTTTGCTGCGGACGATTCATAACCCTTATTCTTTTTAATGATAGCCGTTAAAGTATTCAATGACTGGGCGGAGCTGAACCCGTCCGCCGGATTGTTCATGACATAATCGATCAGCCTGTCTATCGAAGAGACGGCCACATGCATCCTCGTGTCTGAAGAAGCATAATAGATATATACCGTACCGTCGTCATCAGCGATCCAGCCATTGCTGAACACCACATTAGATACGTCGCCGATACGCTCTTCTCCTTCGGGCGCCAGGAAATAGCCCCCTGGCTTATAGATCACTTTGGTCAGATCTTCGAGGTCGGTCATGAACAGGTAGAGTACATAACGCAGTCCGGCGGCGGTATTGCGCACCCCATGCGCCAGGTGAAGCCATCCATGCGCTGTCTTGAGAGGAGCAGGTCCCAGTCCGTTTTTTAATTCATAGACCGTATGATAGGCTTTTTCATCTACGATCCACTCTTCCGTGATGACCGCATGCTCAATGGAAGAAGAAAGACCGAAACCGATCCCCCCACCCTTACCCGCTTCCAGGAAACTATCCTGGGGCCGGGTGTAAAAAGCATACTGACCCTTCACGAATTCGGGATGCAATACTACATTTCGCTGCTGCGGGGAAGGAGTCTTCAGATCATCGAGGCGCTCCCAATGCAACAGATCTTTTGTTCGGGCGATTCCGCATTGCGCAATGGCGGAGGTCTGGTCTCCCAAAGGAGCCGAAGGATCTTTTCTTTCCGCACAGAACAAACCATACAGCCAGCCATCCTCATGCTGGATGATCCGCATATCATAAATATTCGTATCGGGCTCATCCGTTTCCGGCATCACCACCGGGAAATCCCAGAACCTGAAATGATCGATCCCATTCGGGCTCTCGGCAACTGCAAAAAAAGATTTCCTGTCTGCCCCTTCAACTCTTGGCACCAGCACATATTTATTATTGAATTTCATAGCTCCCGAATTGAAAACAGCGTTTATGNNCTCTCACGATCAGGATATATTTACCCTGCCACTTGATAGCGCCTGCATTAAAAGCCGCATTGATACCGAATCGTTCTATCAGAAAGGGATTCGTTTTCTCATTCAAATCATATCTCCAGAAAATAGGAGTATGCTGCGCGGTGAGAATCGGATACTCGTAACGGGTATACACCCCGTTATTTCCCTCAACCGCTTCATTCTCAAGTCGTAAGAGGTCAGCATATTGTTTTTTGAGGCTTTCCAACCGCTCAAAAAAATATTTGTTCATAATGAATGGAAAAATTTCATAAAATTAATCCGTGCAGGCAAAGCATGATAATACTATCTTATCAAATAGTAATTATTTTCACCTATATTATATATTAATAGCCATAACTTTATTGAGACGGTCAATATGAAACAATCTCATTCCCTTTCTTCTTTACTTTGTCATTCCCATTCATGCATATCTATTGCCGGTATCATCCTCCTCTTCCTGCTTTCATCCTATGCCGCGAAAGCCCAGCAACACTCACCCTCCCCACGCATTTACTCCGGAAAAACAGGCAACGACCAGCAACATAGGTTCGACTTGTCCGATGAACTGAAAACCATGTACGACATCGCCGGCCTCCCCGCCTACCGTTCCAACACCCTATCCGCACAGGTATCCACCTACGATACCACAGGCGGTAACGAAGACGGCTTTTCGGGGAAATATTCTTTCATCAGGAGAAACGCAGACAGCAGCCTGGTGATCTTCGAAACACCCGGACCCGGAGTCATCGAGCGGATCTGGACTCCCACTCCCACGGAAGATACCCTTGATTTTTTTATCGACGATACGACCGGGCCCGCATGGTCCATCGCCTATACGGACCTGTTCTCCGGCAAGTCGCCCCCTTTTGTGCCGCCCTTGTGCGGAAGTCAGCTGGGAGGCAATTATTGTTACTTCCCGATCCTGTTCGGCGAAAGATGCAGGATCGTATGCAGGGGGAAGAAAATGCAATTCCACCAGATCCAATACAGGCTCTTTCCAAAAGACACGCGGGTAAAAAACTTTTCCCCCCTCCTTACACCGGACGAAAAGGCCGCTCTGGAAAAAATAAAATCGCTTTGGAACAAAACAGAGAAGACCCTGTCCTTGCCAGGCTCTTCTCTTATAAGCTCGTCTTTCCTGCTTCAGCCGGGAGAAACCAGGCAGATAGCGCGTATCCCGCGGGGTGGCAGGATCACGGGTATCGAACTGGGACCCGCCGGTTCTTTCGAAGGCGCCGAACGCAATATCTTCATTCGCATCTATTGGGACCAGGAGAGTCTGCCCGCAGTCTATTGCCCGGTAGCGGATTTCTTTGGCTATAGCTTCGGCAGATCTTCCATGCGAAGCCTGCTGCTGGGCTCGCAGGACCAAAAGGACTATTGCTATTTCCCCATGCCTTTCGACAGCAAAGCCAGGATAGAATTAATTTACAGCGTTCGCCCCGGCTCTCCGAACCCCTCACCCGCCCTCCATCTTACCGCGAAAATATTTTATACTTCCCTGAAAAGGGATACCCTCCACGAAGGGAAACTGTATACCGCCTGGGAAAAACAAAGGCCCGCGGCCGGCCATCCCCATGTATTTTTAAATGCCAAAGGCAGAGGACACTATGTCGGCACCCTATTGCAGGCACAGGGACTGCAACCGGGAATGACCTATTTCTTCGAAGGCGACGACTCGACGGTCATCGATGGAAGCTTGCGCCTGCATGGGACCGGTTCGGAAGATTATTTCAACGGCGGATGGTATGCCTTCCAGGATTGCTGGGACACCCGAATGAGCCTGCCCATCCATGGCGCCCTGGACTATTCTCTGCCTTATTGCAGAACGGGAGGATACCGTTTATACCTATCCGATAAGCTCTCTTTCGAAAAAAACATCTATCATTCGATAGAGCATGGCCCGGCCCATAACGCGGTCCCGGTCGAATATCCCTCTCTCGCATTCTATTACTGCGATACCCAGGTATCAGCCATTACGGATCCTGCATCCGTCCAGACACGAGTCTATAGCCCGGACACCCTGGTGCTGTTTCCCCAATTATTGGAATTTGGCGCCTGGAACGATGTAGGCATTCATCCTCTATGGGCTTATCCCACCGGAGGAGAAAGCTTCGATCTCGCCGTGACCGGTATCACCGGGATCAGGATCTCCCTGAAAGACATCCTGCCGGGCCATTACCGCCTGTATGCCGATTATGAGTCCAATGACCGGGGCGCCCTCTTTTCGGTATGGCAAAGACAGACACAATTATCCGGCTGGCAATCCACCTGGTCGCCGGATAAGACCCAAATACCCATGGCCCCCCTGAACGATCTCACGGTGGACGATCTGGCAAATACGCTGACCCTGCATTTTAAAACGAAAGGAAACAAGGACCACTTCTTTCTCAACAGGCTGGTGCTGGTGCGGCAATCATCTTTTTAAGGATCATCTCTTTAAAGAATCCACGATGAGTCCCCCGGATGTACTCGTTTCGCGAAAGACCAGCAAAGTACTGGTGAGCTTGGTTATATAGNNCAAAAGGATATATACGCCGTCGTAAGCTTTCTGTTGCACATAGAAATAGACGCTGTCGTTAACGGTAAAACTGTAATAATCGGAATCCGATGCGATATATCGGAGGGAATCTATCCCGGTGCTGGAAAACTGGGTCTGCGAGACCAGGTCCCACTTATTCTGAAGCAGTTTCAGGATGGACGCAGGGTTTGGTTGTTCGAATGAGACCTCCTTATGGCAGGAATAAATACCCGTTATGAACGCGAAAAGG
Organism: Chitinophagaceae bacterium; assembly: GCA_003151295.1. Classification (GTDB taxonomy): domain Bacteria; phylum Bacteroidota; class Bacteroidia; order Chitinophagales; family Chitinophagaceae; genus Puia. The sequence goes on from PLXD01000540.1 coordinate 31,169, forward strand.
ATGACGACGGTAAATATATACTTTGACATATAAGCTTATAAGTTTTCTAAGCGTTTTACAAAATCTTTACAGTCCGTAAATGTAAGAAACTTTCTAACCGGAAAACCTGGTACTTCTCATCTCACCAACACCATCACCCCTTTCTTAAACAGCGTCTTCCCGGTATAATCGGTCCCCTGGGCCATCCATACATAACTGCCGATGTCCTGCATCCTGCCACCCACGGTGCCATCCCAACCCTGTCCCAACTGCTCTGTACTATATACGAGCTGCCCCCAGCGATTGTAGACGCGGAAATACCGGAGGGAGGCAATGCCAACCGCGATCGGTCGGAAGATGCTATTGGTACCCCGGCCCGGCGTAAAAGCGTTCGGAACGAATATATCCGGTGACGTCTTGTAAACGCGGACCAGCACCGTGCCTGCTCCATAACATCCATCCGTAGCAGTCGCCTTGACCACATATCTCACCGAATCGGTGCCCGCACTGTAAATGCCGATCGGGTCGTAGATATTGGGATCGTTCAGATCCGTGGACGGGGTCCAAAGAAAACTATCGCCGCTGGTATCGGTGGAAGTAGCCGTCAGTTGCAAAGGCTGGTTGAATACCACAGAAGTATCATTGCCGGCGTCGACGACGATACGGGGAGTGACATTCACCAGGAAAGTATCCAGTAACGCATTGGGACATCCCGCATTTAGAATAGACAGGACATATCGGGTCGTAGTCAGCGGCGACGCCGTAGCATGGATAGGAAAAGGCGTATTACTGACACTACCGTCCCCGGCGTTGGTCAGGGTATTGGGATTTGTCCAGTTAAAACTCGTTCCGATATTGATCAGGGCATTAAGGGGAGTCGTGGCTCCATAACAAATGATGGTATCGGCAGGGTCCGTCTCCGCTTTGGGGAACAAGACATCCACGAGGGTGACGGACGCACTGGAACTGGTATCCGCCGGACAGACGCCGTTCTTTACGACCACCCGGTATTGGGTAGGAACCGTAATGGAGTTGACCCCATATAACGCAGAAGTGTCGACAGGATTGAAATAATTCCAGTTGACGCCATCCACGGATAATTGCCAGTTCACGACTTGTCCCGTCTTCCCGGTAACCGCCAGGTTGGCCTCTTTGTCCTGGTTTATACAAATGACATACGTGGTAGGCTCCAGTTCTCCGCCAACCGATTTCTGGTACACCAGGACGGTTACTCCCAGGCTGGTATCGATCGCACAGGTAGACCCGTTTTGCACCAGGGCTTTATACGTCGTCGTCGTGGTGAGATTATTGGCCGTATATTGTAAATTGGTATCCGCAATCGTCTGATAGCTGATCCCGTCAGACGAAGAGAGCCAGTTCAGCACACCGCCATGGTTACCGCTCAATAGCAGCGTATTGGTATTATCCCCTGTACAAACAGGCGTACCGCCGCTCAACGCGCCGGGAATCGTTGGAGGGGATGTCGTTACGGTCAGGGTATCCGTGAGATCTGCACATCCGTTTACCTCATGGGCGACGATCTTACCGCCTAAGGCGCCGGGGATCACACGCACAATATTAGTATTCGTCACATTGGTAACGACTTGCCATCCGGGAGGAAAGGTCCATTGATAGCTTCCTCCGCCCAAAGCCGGAATAGAATACATGATGTTGCTATTGGTACAGGCTACCGTATCGCCGCTGATAAGCAGTCCTGCACAACTGCTCCTGAGCGCGATATAAGCATAGGCGAAATGACCGCCGGGAATGCAATTGTCGGCCTCGAAGGTCAGGCTGACCTGCTGACCCCGATACGGCGAAAGATCGAAAGTGACTTCCCGCCAGCTTTTTGTCCAAACATCCTGCAGG